>JAUMTV010000118.1 GCA_030531025.1 Turicibacter sp. | reverse complement strand
GGACACACTTAAGTTAAGTCGTTACAATAGACTTAATAAAAGGATGTGTCGATATAAAAAAATAGTATCATGGCTAACAGGAATTTTAATTGTTGCATCTTGATCAGATCTTAAAACTGATGATTTAATTGTAATTTCTCAGTTATCTAAATATTCAATGTTAGCATTTGGAGCATAAACACCAAACTCAATTGTTTTTCTATCTAGACTAACAAGTAATGAAGTTTGAATATCATAATTTTGTGAGATAGCATTTTTGATTTCATATGGATCAGTTGTATTAAAGGACGCCCCTTCTAACGTCAATGTAATCCATAGTTCTCCGCCCCGTTTTCTAAAAATTTTGAATACAGGAAAGATGAATGATCTGAAGAAAGTTTAACATTAGAATTCACTGATTCTGATGCCTGTACGAATTGTGATGCTGTAGCAGCAAATGTTGTCAGAGAACTTGTTGTAATAATACTTGCTACGACTAAAGTTCTGATAACTTTTTTCATTTTTTTCCTCATAGACTCTCAAGTGATTTTTTAAAACAGAAAAAGTGATATAATTTACAAAGGATTTACCAATAGGTGCAGCCTTTTATTTGTTATCACTTTTTATTTTAAAACTACATTGAGATGGCGTCATACAGAGTCATTTATGAAATAAAATGTAGCTGTATAATAAAAAATACCCTCAAAGAGGACATAATTTCACTATCACAATGATAACAAAAAGTTTACTAACTCTTTGGCAACTGGCTGGCATAGTTTAAAAAAACTTAACCCCTATAGCTTTGCGTCCCTAGATTTCTCTCGGTTTGCCTGTTAAATTTTTGAAATTATTATTTAAGATCAATTTTTTCTACTAGATATATATTACAGAAATTTACAATTTTATTCGAGCGTAAAATAGAAAAAGTTAATGAATTAAAGTTAAAATTATTAGAAAACGCATACAAAAAATATTGACATTAGTAAAATGATGAAATATAATAGAGGCATAAATAAGTTGGATTGTTACTGATTATGCAGGCTATACCATCTTGTGATTGAATTATGTATTTTTATTTTAATTCAACAAGAAGGTATAGCCTTTTTGTAATTAAAATAGAAAGGTGGGAATCGGGCATATGAAAGTAGTTAAAGTCATTAATAACAATCTAATTAAATCTTTTGATGAAAATAATAATGAAATTTTAGTCATGGGATGTGGATTAGGTTTTAAGAAAGTACCAGGTGACGTGGTTGAGGAGAGATTAGTAGAGAGAGTATATACATGCAATGATAGGACAGATTCTAATCAACTCATTGAATTACTGAAGAAGATTCCTTTAGAACATATTCAAGTTACAAATCAAATTATTAGTTTTGCTAAAGCATCTTTAGGAAAACGGCTAAATAAAAATATTTATATTACATTAGCCGATCATATTAATTGTGCCCTCAATCGATATAATGAAGGAATTGTGATTCGAAATGCATTACTATGGGAGATAAAAAAATTTTATAATCATGAGTTTTTAGTTGGAAAAGAAGCTTTAAATATTATTCAAAATAAACTGGGGGTCACATTACCAGAAGATGAGGCAGGATTTATTGCATTACATTTAGTCAATGCATTAATGGATGATATTTCAATGCAAAAGACAACTGATATGACGAAAATGATTGATAAGATTATTAGCATTATTAAATATCATTTTAAGTTAGAGTTAGATGAATATTCGATTCATTATGAAAGGTTTATCACCCATCTTAAATTTTTTGCTCAAAGAATCTTTAGCGAAACGGTTATTTCAGATCAAGATACAGCTTTTATTGAAGTATTAAAAAAACAGTATCAAAAAGAATATGAATGTACTTTAAAAGTGAGAGATTTTATTCAGAAAGAATATAGATGTGAATTAACAGAAAATGAAATGATTTATTTGACAATTCATATCAAACGTATAACAGACATTTAATAGGATTGTTACTTTAATTAGGCTATACCTAAATAAAAATTTATTAGTTTAACTAGTTAATTTTTGTTTAGGTATTTTTTATTGCCTTTTTCAAAAAGATAGCGATTACTTTATATAAAGGAGAGAAGATTATGGATTATAAAGCTTTAGCTCAAAAGACGATTATACTAGTGGGGGGAGAAAAAAATATTGTTTCAATTACACACTGTGCGACACGATTAAGATTCAATTTAAAAGATGAATCAAAAGCAGACACAGCTAAGTTAAAAAATACATCAGGAGTTATGGGTGTTGTGAGTAATGGAGGGCAATACCAAGTCATTATCGGTAGTGATGTAGGTAGTGTGTATAAACAAATTATTGAACAAACAAAACTTGAAACTCAGGAAGCAGGAGCCGAAAAGGACGAACGAAAAACATTAGCAAAAGTTATTGATACTATTTCAGGAATCTTTACACCAATCTTACCAGCGATTACAGCAGCAGGAATGATGAAAGCCGTATTATCATTATTGATAGCGTTTAACTTGATTTCAAAAGAATCACAATCATATCAAGTTTTTAACTTCATGTCAGATGCTGCCTTTTATTTCATGCCAATTCTTTTAGCAAGTTCGGCTGCAAAGAAATTTAAATGTAATCAATATTTAGCAATGATGATTGGAGGAATTCTTCTTCATCCAAGTTTCATTACAATGGTTGATGTAGCGAAAGAAACAGGAGCGGGGATCCAAATATTTGGTCTGCCAATTTCATTAGCTAGTTATAGTTCAAGTGTTATGCCAATTATTTTAGCTGTGTGGTTTATGTCATATATTGAACCATTTGCTGATAAAATATCGCCTAAGCCAATAAAGTTTTTCTCTAAACCACTAATCACAGCAACGATTGTTGGAATTGCAACATTAGTCGTGATTGGGCCAATTGGCTATATAATTAGTGATAAAATTGGTTTAGGTATTACAACGATTGAATCTTATTGTAGTTGGTTAGTTCCAACACTTCTTGGAGGATTAACACCTTTATTAGTCATGACAGGAACTCATTATGGACTTGTCCCAATTGGAATTAATAATCGTTTAACATTAGGTTATGATACAGTTATTTATCCAGGTATGTTAGCTTCAAATGTTTCTCAAGGTGGAGCTGCTTTAGCTGTTGCATTTAAGAGTAAAAATTCTGAAGTAAAACAATTAGCATCGTCTGCTGGTTTAACTGCTGTTTTTGGAATTACAGAGCCAGCGTTATATGGAGTCAATTTAAAGTTTAAAACACCTCTTTATGCTTCGATGATTGGTGGAGCTGTTGGGGGATTATTTTTAGGAATTTTCCACGTGTGTAACTTCTCTGGAGGATCACCAGGATTTTTAACATTACCAAGTTATATTGGTGGAGATTCAATGACTAATTTCTATTTAGCTGTTGCAGGAGCTATTTTAAGTGTAGCTGTTTCATTTGTAGCAGGTTTAATTTTATACAAAGATCCAGTCGAAGTAACAGAAAAAGAAGTACAAGTGATTCAAACAAAAGAGACAGTAGAAATCGAAGGAATGTTAGAAGTAAAAGCACCTTTAACAGGAGAAGCAGTAAGTTTAAAAAATGTGAACGATCCAGTATTTGCAGATGAAATTATGGGAAAAGGAATTGCAATTATTCCAACAGAAGGAAAAGTCGTTTCTCCAGTTGAGGGAACAATTGAAATGATATTTGAGACGAAACATGCGATTGGAATTAAAGATAAAAATGGTGTTGAGTTATTGATTCATGTTGGATTAGATACGATTAAATTAGATGGAAAACATTTTATTTCTCATGTGAAGCGAGGGGATACAGTTAGTGTTGGAACATTATTAGTTGAATTTGATATCGATGGAATTAAAGAAGAAGGTTATGATTGCATCACGCCGATTATTGTGACGAATAGCCCTAATTTTGGAGCTGTTTTAGCAATAGATGATCAAGCCGTACAATCAGGTGATGAACTAATGAAAATCGTTAAATAAGAAGTATTAAGACGTTAGTTAAGAGAAGGTTAATTACTTAGTTAGCGTCTAACATTTTGAAGGAGGATAAAAGAATGAGTGGATTAAGAAAAGACTTTTTATGGGGAGGCGCGACAGCAGCTAACCAATGTGAAGGTGGATATTTATCAGGAGGAAAAGGATTAGGAACCGTTGATGTGATTCCAGCAGGAGAACATCGACGAGCAGTAATGCAAGGAAAAATGCATTATAATGAATTACCACAGGATTCGTATTTTCCATCACACGAAGCAATCAATATGTATGAAAATTATAAAGAGGATATTGCTTTATTTGCTGAAATGGGATTTAAGTGTTATCGTTTCTCTTTTTCATGGTCACGTATTTTCCCGACAGGACTTGAGACAGAACCAAATGAAGAGGGGTTAGTATTTTATGAAAATTTCATTGATGAACTTTTAAAATATCAAATTGAACCAGTAGTTACAATTTGTCACTTTGATCTTCCACTAAAGTTAGAACAAGAATATGGATCATGGAGAAGTCGAAAAGTTATTGATGCTTATTTACATTATTGTGAGGTTATTTTTAAACGATTTAATGGGAGAGTTAAGTATTGGCTGACCTTTAATGAAATTAACATGCTAATGCACTTGCCATTTATGGGAGCAGGCATCATGTTCAAAGAAGGTGAAAACGAAATACAAGTTAAATATCAAGCGGCCCATAATGAGTTAGTCGCATCTGCACTTGCTACAAAATTAGCTAAAGAAATTAACCTAGAAAATCAAATTGGTTGTATGCTAGCAGCGGGGAATTTTTATCCATACTCATCAAAGCCTGAAGATTATTTTGAAGCTATGGAAAAAGATAAAGGGAATTATTTCTTCATCGATATTCAATCACGAGGTGAATATCCAAATTACGCAAAGAAATTTTTAGAGCGTCATCAGATTACGATTGAAATGGAACCAGAAGATGAAAGAATTCTAAAAGAAAATACAGTGGATTTTATTGCTTTTAGTTACTATACATCACGTTTAGCAAGTAGTAATCCAGATGTGGGACAAACAAATGCAGGGAATGTGATTACAACGTTAAGAAATCCACATTTAAAGGCAAGTGAATGGGGATGGCAAATAGATCCGCTAGGACTTCGTATTACGATGAACTCTTTATATGATCGTTATCAAAAACCATTATTTATTGTTGAAAATGGATTAGGTGGTGTAGATACCTTAAATGAAGATGGAACTGTTGATGATGATTATCGGATTGCTTATTTAGAATCACATATTCAACATATGATTGATGCAGTTGAACTCGATGGAGTTGATTTATTAGGCTATACTTCTTGGGGATGTATTGACTTAGTTAGTGCTTCAACGGGAGAAATGAAAAAACGATACGGATTTATTTATGTCGATAAAGATAATGAAGGGAATGGGACGTTAAAAAGGTATAAAAAGAAATCATTTAATTGGTATAAGCAAGTCATCACTAATAATGGGCTTAAAAAAGCATAAATTTTGTTGAAAGATGTATCAATAAAAAGTAAGTTGACTTTTTTAGCTGAAATATGATATGTTTTTAAAATAACTGAATAATATATTTAAGCTGACAACGACACATGTAGTGCTTTGCACGTAAATCTGATTACGGTACAGAGTGCTTTCGTGTGTCTTTTTTTGTTGGCTTTTTTTGTTTACGGGCTTAAATAACTAAAAGAGAGGAAGAACATTTATGCCTACAACTAAATTACAAAAAATCTTTTATGCTTTTTTAACCGTACTGATTACAGTCCATTTATTCGTTTTTTACAATCTTTCAATTGAAATGGGAGGGATGTCTAATCAAGTCTTTTTAGCTTCAATTAAAGTCGTTTCAATTGAGTTTTTTTTCGCCATTATATTAGAATTATTGATTGTGGAACCACTTGCTGAGAAGTTGGCATTTAAAATGGTCAATCCAAGAGAAGATAAACCTATTTTTGTTACTTTAGCAATTATTTGTTCCACTATTTCTTATATGTGTCCAATGATGTCATTAATTTTAACTATTTTATTCCATGGATTTACGAGTGAGCTAATTGCACAGTGGATGCAAAACATTGTTATTAACTTACCATTTGCTTTCTTTAGCCAAATATTTTTTGTACAACTACTTGTACGATTTATTTTTGGACTTGTTTTTAAACCCCAACAAACTAATCAAGAGGAGTATTCAATTAGTGAGGCACTTTAGTAAAATCTTAACACTAAAGCTGAAAATATAGAATATAAGAAAAAGTCATGAACTAATCTTAAGATTAGTTCATGACTTTTTAGATTAAATGAACTTTATTTTTTCTTTATTATCATTGTAATGAATGATGGAATCGGTACAACTTTTATGTGAAAGAGTCGCTTCACAGATGTGAGCTAATTGGATTAGGAGATACTCACCTGTATAGCAATATAGGCATAGCCCTTGAGGTTTTAAAACATATGAGATTGGGAGAACCTCCATCATTTTATGACCTATCTTTAATTTGATAAGAACTTGATTATCTAGTGCCTGATTGATTGTTTGACAAAGTTCAGATTCTAAATTAAAGTTAGGGTAAGATAGGTCAATAATTAAATGCTTTTGAAGATTATTGATAATTTGTGAGCATTTATTTGGGTCTATGAGACGGAATTTATCGATTAAAGAAGCTTGATGAATACTTTTACTAAGATGTTCACCAATATACAGGGAGGTAATTAACGCATAGTAATCACTCTGTTTAAGAACTTGTTTAGCGATAATATAGTTTTTATCTATTTCAACCCCACCATCTTTTCCACGATAAGTAATAATTGGAATACCTAAAACGGAAAGTTTATCTAAGTCGCGTTGAATTGTTTTGGTCGATACATTGAATGTTTTGGCCAACTCTTTAATTGTCACTTTTGAACTACATTTTAATAGATAAAATATTAAATCTAATAATCTCATGATACTGTTATTTATTATTTTTTAACCACATGATAGCGCTATATGCATGCATAGCAGCACCTGTTACAAGAATATCTTCGTTAAATTGTACCTTTTCATTGTGCATAGGTTGGCCAAACAAAGGATTTTCTTCCTTTGTACCAGCGCCTAACATTAAATAAACACTTGGTACTTCGTAAGAGTAAGATGCAAAGTCTTCTGATCCCATACCACCTTGCTTCAATAAAATAACTGCTTGTTCACCTACTAAATCTTTTACATATGAACTAATTTCATGTGCAAGTTTATCATCATTAGCTAACGGTGGAACAGATGATAATTCAATTAATTCAGCTTCTCCTCTGAACATTTTTGCTGTTGATATGACAATATCATTGATGCGATTAAAAATAAATTCTCCTACTTCTTTATCTAAGCTTCGGATAGTACCTTCCATAATCACTTGTCCTGGAATGATATTAGGAGCATCTCTACCTACGAATTTACCGATAGTTACAACGGCTGCTTGGGCAGCAGCAATTTCTCGGGCAATAATTTCTTGTAAAGAAATATAGATATGTGCGGCAATATTAATTGGATCGACTCCTGTTTCAGGCATTGCTCCGTGGCAACCATGTCCTTTAACAACAATTCTAAAACGATTGCATCCTGAAAGAGTTGTTCCTAATCCACATAGTACTAGGTTTGAAGGTGTTCCGGAATGAACATGCATCGCCATCGCTGCATCTACTTTAGGATTTTCAAGAACTCCAGCAGCAATCATCTTTTTAGCACCAGTAAATCCTTCTTCATCTGGTTGGAAAACAATTTTAACATTTCCTTCAATTTGGCTTTGATTTTGTTTTAAAAGCTTCGCAGCTCCAAGTAGCATTGCCGTGTGCATATCATGTCCACATGAATGCATGCATCCGTTGGTTGATTTAAAATCACAACTTGTTTCTTCTTTCATTGGTAAAGCATCCATATCTGCTCGTAATAAGAATGTTTTTCCTGGTTTTTCACCTGAAATTGTCGCAACAATTCCACTTTCACAAATTTCTGTTGGTTCATATCCAAACTCTTTTAATTTATTCATCACAAATGCTTTTGTTTTTGGAAGAACAGCTCCAACTTCAGGGTTTTCGTGAATGATTCGTCTGTAGTTGATTAACTCTTCTTTGATTAACTGTGCTTGTTGAATAAATGGATTCATATGTATTCCTCACTAATTTTTAATATTTAATTAATGTCTATCATAACAAATAAATAGGACATATATAGTCTACATTCAAAATATTTTTTGATTCTTTTAAACAGAAAAGAAATATATCTTAATATGTTCTTAGAATTCTAACTTTTAAGAATAGGAGTACAAATCGAAATGATAACGGTTATAAAAAAATGCTTGCTTTTATAGAACTTCTTGAAATAATATGATACTATGATAGCAGTATCATTTAATTAATAGAAGTGCATGAAGAGGAAGATGTATGTTTAATCATGAACAAATCAAAAAATTTACTGATGTAGAGATGTTAATTTATAATTACATCATGCAAAACTCTCAACATATTCGATATATGACAATTAGAGAGCTAGCTGATGCGACTCATGTATCGACATCGGCCATTATGCGTTTTTGTAAAAAGTTAAATTGTGAAGGTTATGCTGAATTTAAAGTCCAATTTAAGATGTATTTAGAAGAAAATAAGGAAAAACAACCTTTAAATGATATTTCTGAAATTAATCATTACTTTGAAACAATTCATCATAGTGAATTTGAACAAAAGATTAATAAGATTGCTGATATTGTCAGTGCTTCAGAACAAATTGTTTTTATTGGCGTTGGAACGTCAGGTATTTTAGGTAAGTATGGTGCTCGGTATTTTTCTAATATCGGGAAATTTAGTTATGTCATTGATGATCCATTCTATCCAAATATAGGCCGTGTTAGTGAGGGAGCCGTTGCTATTGTTTTGTCAGTCTCAGGTGAAACAGAACAAACTATTAATTTAGCAAGACACTTTTTACAGCAGCGATGCACGATTGTTAGTATTACTAATAGTACAAGTTCAACATTAGCTAAAATGTCACATTATAATCTATCCTATTATATGACGAATCAAAAAAATAAAAAGGAATATGATATTACAACGCAAGTTCCTGTTATATTTATTTTAGAGTCCATCGGTAGAAGAATTAAGTAAGTGCATAGACACTATAAGTGTTTATGCACTTTTTATTGTCACAAGGTGTTTCATTTTTGGCACAAATTTCAAACCGCTGTTACAAATGCTTATATTCAGTAATACTAATGACAGAAAGGGCTTTATTATTTAAAATAAGTATGCAACATAGTTACAGAAA
>JAUMTV010000117.1:4667-9323 GCA_030531025.1 Turicibacter sp. | reverse complement strand
CCTTTTCCAAATTAAACCTCATTTCTTAAATGATTCCTATCAAGAAATGAGAAGAAACTCAGATTAAGTAAACCAGATGATTCCTATCACTTTACTTAAGCTTGCTCATCATTAAATTAAGTTTAGAACTATCGATTCACTTTAGAAAAAATCTCCTCCCTAAATAACCCCACCGCTCTATACTGCCTGAGAGGTTATGATTAAAACTCCCATGGTTGATGGAAGTGGAATTCTACACGTAGAAGGGGAGCTCATTTCTATTGATTACTATCAAGGGAATGAGCCTATTAAATCATCCCACGCAATAACACCGAACTTTTAACAGATGATTACCTCATCATTTTTCTACAAGATGCTACAACAAGCAAAAGGTCTAACTATCAAATAGGTTAGACCTTTTATTTTCTTAAAAAATGTTGAAATTAAACTAAAATAGTAGGTTTTTATTCGAATTTTATACTATAATAATTTAGGTTATAAATGGGAAATGATACTATAAATGGGTTTCATTATCGACGAAAGGAGAGATTCTGTGAATTCTCATACAATCAAAACAATTCTATTACAACTAGCCACCTTACTATTCTTTATCATCTTCTCATATATTCTATATGATGGACTTTTTAATCCCTATCCGATGTATATGGAGTTGAATCCATTCATTCTAATACTTGGAGTAGGTATTCTTTTATTTCTATTAGGGTTATTTTTTAAAGGATTCAGTCATCTTTCGAAAAAAACTCTAATTCTTATTTCAATGATTAATTTTATTGTTATACTAATTTTACAATTTATCTTTTTACGATTTTTCCAAGTCAATCCGAGTTGGGACTTTGGAATGGTATATAACGGGGCATTAAGTCAACTAGATAAATTTGATTATCTATCTTTCTACTTTGTTGGATACTACCCTAATAATATTCCTCTATTAATTGTTGAAATGTTATTCATGCGACTCTTTAGATTATTTGGTATCTCAGATTACTTAACCGGGTTGATTGTTGTCAACCTGTTAATCATCTTTGTATCACTCATTTGTACCTATTGGTATATTTACCGTCGCTACAACCTTCAAACCGCTACATTATTTAGTTTCTTTTTCCTATTGATAACACCATTTTATGCCTATGTTCCAATTGTGTACACCGATACATTCTCAATGATTTTCCCAATCGTAGCCTTATTACTCTATGATATTTTTTATCATGAGGAAGTAAAAAGTAAAAAACTCTTAATTATTCTTAGCATTTGGTTAACCATTGGAACGTTAATTAAAGCGAACGTGATTATTACTTTAATCGCCATTCTTATTCATTATTTTATGACAAATCATTGGAAAACATGGATTAAATTTATTTCAACCATTTTCATATGTTTCATTGGGATGATGCTAATTTATAAAGTGATGATCTACCCACATAATAGTATGCCACGAGGGGAAACTGGAATTCCAAGTACACATTGGATTATGATGGGACTTAAAAATCCAGGGAGCTATGACGATGAGGATGCTAACTTCTCAATGGGATTAAAAAATGAAGATAAATCAAATCAAGAAATTAAAGAAGCAAATATTCGCATCATTAAAGATCGTATTCACAATTATGGAATATCAGGAATGATTGACCATTTTAAACAAAAGATTAACTATACCTGGTCAGACGGTACTTACTTTTCGATCAAAAAGCTCATCCGTGAACCATTAATAGAAAATAATCCATATGCTGATTATGTGATTGGTCATCAAAATAAGTATTTTATTTATTTCAGTCAAATTTCTCATATGACTCTCATAGGACTAATGCTAATAGGAGCTTTTCGATTATTGCGTACAAAAGATACATTCGAATCCATTTTAACCATCACAATCATAGGTGTATTTTTATTCCTATTATTATGGGAAACACGCTCAAGATATTTAGTCTTATATCTTCCAATCTTCCTAGTTTTAGCAGCTTATGGAACTCAAACTTTAAAAGGACGTGATAGAAATGTCTAAACTTATTAATAAAAAAACACTTGAATTCATTCGCTTTGTCATTGTCGGTGTCTTAGCAACAATCCTTCACTATGCCATTTATCTTGGTCTAGAGCATGGACTAAATATTAATTATAACTTTGCTTATACAATTGGATATATCCTTAGTTTTATTTTTAACTTCTTCGCTTCGACTTTCTTTACATTTAAAACAAATGCAACTGCACAAAATGGAATTCGTTTTGCAGGGGCCCATTTAATCAATTATTTTGTCCATATGATTTTATTAAACATCTTTATTTATATTGGCATTCCAGATAATTTTGCCCCTATCTTTGTCTTCCCAATTGCCATCATCATCAACTTCTTCATGGTTCGTCTGGCATTAAAAAAATAAACGAAAAGGCATTATCCATTTAACGATAATGCCTTTTCGTTTACAACCTTTAATCATTCAAAAACTCTTCAATAATAAATCGTGGACGTTCTTTCGTCTCTAAATAGATTTTTCCAATATACTCTCCAATAATCCCGATACATAAAATTTGGATGCCACCTAACGTCCAAATAGATAAGATTAATGTTGTCCATCCTTGAATCGTATTTCCATTTAACCATTGAATAAATGAGTATAGTAGTGGTACTAAACTTAGTAAAAATACAATTACTCCTAGACTTGTCACTAATCGAATAGGTTTTACACTTAAAGAGGTAATTCCTTCAATCGCAAAAGCTAACATTTTCTTTAATGGATATTTTGATTCTCCAGCAAATCGTTCATGACGTTCATAATAAACAACATCTGATTTATACCCTACCATTGGAACTAAACCACGTAAAAATAAATTTACTTCTTTAAACTCAGCTAATCCTTCTAGCGCACGGTGACTTAATAAACGATAATCGGCATGATTATAGACAACATCTGCTCCCATCACACTCATTAACTTATAAAAGAGTTGTGCCGTATGACGTTTAAACCCTGTATCCGTTGCACGGTCACTTCTCACCCCATAGACAACATCGCATTTTTCATAAATAAACTTTTCAATAAATTGGTCAATGACATCAATATCATCCTGTAAATCTGCATCTAATGAAATCGTGGCATCACATAAATCTTTAACTGTCATTAATCCACCTAGTAATGCATTTTGATGCCCTCTATTTCTTGAAAGTTTAATCCCACTAATTAATGTATTCTCATCTGAAAGTTGTTTAATTAATCGCCATGTATTATCTTTACTTCCGTCATCTACAAAAGCAATACGACTCGCTTGACTAATTAAACCTTTATCAATTAAACCTTCAACTTTTTCTGTTAATTTTGCTGCTGTGACTTCTAAAACCTCTCCCTCATTATAACAAGGAATAACAAAATAAATCGTTTTTGACATATAAAACACCACCGTTTAAACTTAATCATTCATTTTAATTTTTTTATAGCTGCCATTCCATAAACACATAAAGCCATCATCAAAGGTAAAGCAACAATTAAATAACGTGAACGGGTTTCCCAAATTAATAAAAATAAAAATGTTCCAAAGAGCGCAATCGATAAGAGAATTTCAAACGCTGATTTTTCTTTAAATAACTTAATACCACTCACAACGATTAATGCTAAGATAATAACTTGAACTGCTTGACAGAAGTACACAAAGTAAACTTTAGCCTCTCCCCAAATATAAGGTTGGTAGACATTCTCACTCACTGGTAAGCGACTCAATTTTTCAGGTGCAAAATAAGTTCCTTCAGCCCATGTAAAATTAATTTTCTCTTTTAAATGCTTCATGAATCCACTGAATCCATTTTTCGTTAATCGATTCTTAATGATTTCTAAATGAACCTCTTTGATTTGCTCATTACTTAATTCTTGATTTAACTTTAAATCATTTGTGAATTCATCATCAGTTGCCGAGTAAGTACCTCTTCCCTCTGATCCCATCATAATCCAGTGTGTCACTGGATAGCCTATCTCTGCTTTCTCAACAGGATAATAAGGAATAATTAATTGTTGATATAATAGAGTTATCGTAAAAAATGGTACTAGTAAGCTAGCAAAGAACCCTAACCAGTTCTTATAGGTATTAGTCATAACAAAATGAATGCTAACTGCAACTATCAAAATAATCACATTCGCCTTTAGTAACACTCCTATTGCTAAGACGAGACTCATTAACACAAGCCACATATAACGTGAACGATTTTTAGTATGGTAAAACAAATCATACAATAACACGCCCAACATCATAAAAATCATAACTGTTGTATCTGTATAAAAAATCGTCGTATACGTGTAAAGCGGCGTGATAAATAGCATGAAAAAACTTCCCCATGTCGCTGCCACTAATCCTAATCGTCGTTTAATAAACCAATAAAAACATCCCATGGTCAACAATATCATCAACGCATTCGCGAACGTAAAAACATAATAATAATTTTTAATATTAAGTAAACTTAAAATCTTCATTCCAAGTAGCTCAACTAAAAATAAAGGAATATTATTCGGATACTTATCCGTAAAATAATCTGGAAACACAATAAAACCATCTTTTACAGATAAGGCTGAATGATAGACCCCTCCAACGTCCCATGATGGCTCCACTTGAAAGTATCTTAAAAAGAAAACTTGAAGACCTATTAGCACTAAAAAGTCAAAACATGAAAAAATGATTAAT
>JAUMTV010000117.1:0-4566 GCA_030531025.1 Turicibacter sp. | reverse complement strand
TAGACTAAGTAGTATTAATTTAATCTTCTCTTCAATAATCATCAAATCCTCCTTTTGAACACATTTACTTTTAACTATACCATTATATACTAAAAAAAACATATATTCGACACAATTCCAATTCTTTTCATTATATTCCTTCGAATATATAAGTCCAGATAAGTTTCTTAAATGGTAAAAGCTTTTAGAGCCCTAGCAGTGGAGGATACATTTCCGTTGGAAATGCCAGGTCCCCCCCTTATCAAAGCAGTCAGGTGACTAAGACTGAAACAGATTTGTAAAATACATTTCTATTTCTATATACATAACGAAATATTTTTCATATTCTAAGAATCAGACTTAGTATGCAAGTATTTTTGATAGAAAGGCCAACTATAGTAGCGGTTTTCGCTCGTAGCTATCCCCAATTGCTAGAGCTTAGTTTTTCAACTGTGAAAAACTTATCGCTACTTCTATATAGACCAGTGGTAACTCTGTCTCTTATCAAAAATCATAAGTATATACTAATTCTCCTCAAATCCATACTTTTTATTTATTAAATTTCTATAATAAACTTTTACTTTCTTTAAATAACTATTTAATTGATTTAATCCATAAATCCCCAAAGTTGCGATAACGGGTACATATAAAACAAAATATCTCGATCTAGCTTCCCAAATTAATAGAAATAAAAACAATCCAAATAAAAGAATAGTTAATACTTGTTCAAATTTATGAGATGATTTAAATAAACTTATTCCAGCAACTAATACTAATCCTAAAATTGCTACTTGAATAATTTGACAGACAATGACGAAAGGTTTACTCTTCTCTCCAAATACATATGGTTGGAAGATATTATCCTCCATCGGGTGTCTCGATAGTTTATTAGTAGCATAATAAGTTCCATCCCCCCATGTGAAGTTAATTTTTCTACTTAAAAATCTCAGATATCCATGAACCCCATAATCCTCTAATCTTTCTTTAATGGCCTCTAAATGCCACTTTGAAAGCTCCTGATTAGTGAGTCCTGAACGCTTTAATTCTTCTGTTTGCTTGACATCATCAGCATAATAACTTCCTGGTCTTTGCGGTTGATCATGAAGTCCCATTAAAATCCAATGAGTCGCTGGAAACCCCATTTCCTCTTGAGAAATCGGAGAATACTGTGAAATCTCTTGTTGATAAATCGAGGTAACACTATAAAATGGTAGGACTAATACAATAATAGAAATCAGAACATTCCATCCTTTATTAGTCATGAAGTAATGAATTAAAACGGCAACTAAAGTAATAATAACATTCGTTTTAATAATCGTTCCTATGGCCAGGATAACTCCTAATAACAGCAACCATACATAACGTTTAAATCCTTTAGACTGATCAAATAAAAAATATATTAGTATAGATAAGATTGGAAAAATCATGACTAAGGTATCTGTATAAACAATTGTTGTATATGTGTAAAATGGTGTAATAAATATCATCAAAAAACTAAATAATGTTGCTTGTTGTAGTCCATAACGTAAATATATAAAGTAATATGTTAAAACACAAGATAAACTTACAAGTATTATATTAAGCATGATAAAAATCGATAAATAATCGGTTACATTTATTGAATTTAAAAACTCAATCATACCTACATATATTAAATAAATTGGAATATTATTGGGATATTTAAAATAAAAATAACGGTCTAAAACAAAATCTCCTGTGCTTTCAACTATCGATGAAGCGAAGTTTAAAATTGCACCAAAATCCCAACTGGGTATAACTCTAAAGTAACGAAAGAAAAATACTTGTAATAAGAACAAAATTATAAAATTTAGGAAAGTTAATCTAACTAATGTCTTTTGAGACATCTTCAATAACCAGTGGTTGATCATTAAAAATAAACCGATAAAGATTAAACTACCAATTATTAATGTGATAGGTTTAAATAAGCCCCATAAAACAGACGGTTGGGCAACTATATTAAAAATAATATATCCGAATACTAAAATAAATACACCATTAAATATCCTCATTAGAACTGACTGAATATTCAATAACTTCATTGGTTCCATAAAATTCATTTTAAATATCTATCCCTTCTTATTCAGTCTAAATACAAGCAGAAATATTTTCTATATATAAACCAAAATATATTTCACTTTTTTGAATTAGGCCTTTTTGATACTAAGATATCCTATAGTTTAGATAAAAGTTTTTTACGATGTAAAAAACTTTTATCTGGACTATAGTCTGCCTTTCACAGCACAACTATCAAACATTTGGTGTGTCGTGATAAATGTAGATTTTATTTCTGTTTATAGATAGATAGTAGCCTATGATTACTATTATCCAAAACTATGACTGAACTAACTCCATCCCAAGAGTCATTTCATTCAAATTTAACATAGCACTTAAAATTATAACTGAAATAATTCTGAATATCTATCATAAGTCTTTTTGAGACTTCTGAGCTTAAAAGATAACTTTCTAGACTAACAAAAAAACCTATAGTTAAATGTGATCTTCATTCTATAGGTTTTCTTATTTTATAACTTATACGCAGCACCGCTTGCTGTAACTTGCCAACCATCTATAATTGTATTAGTTGCCATTTTCCCTGATTGATAAAAATAATACCATGTTCCATTTATCATCTTCCAACCTGTTACCATTTCCCCACTTGGTTTTAAATAATACCACGTGTTTCCTTCCTTTAACCACCCAGTTGCCATTGAACCTGATTCATAAAGATAATACCATACTCCATTCACTTTTTGCCAACCTGTCGCCATCTCACCACTTGATTTTAGGTAATACCACTTATTTCTATCTTTTAACCATCCCGTTTGCATGACACCATCAGTATTCAAAAAGTACCATGTCGTCCCAATTTCAAGCCAACCCGTCGCCTTCGGACCTGATTCGTAGAAATAATACCACTTATCATTCAGCTTTTGCCAACCTGTTGCCATAACACCGTCTGATTTTAAGTAATACGTTTTATTCCCACCATTTAACCAACCTGTCGCCATTGTTCCATCTGGTTTTAAATAATACCAATAGTCATCTTCTTTCAACCACCCTTTAACCATCATCCCAGATTGATTAAAATAATACTTTTGTCCCCCATCTTCTAACCAACCTGTCACCATAATGCCAGATTCATATAAGTAATACTTATGTCCTTTATGTTCGATCCATCCGACTTGCATAGCCCCTGTGTCTTCATCAAAAAAGTACCAATTGTCTTCAATTTGAGACCACCCCTTAACCATATCCCCATTGGTTGTATAATAGTTCTTATTTCCATCTTTCTCATACCAACCAATTAAAATTTCTTTGTAATTATATGATTCAAAATCAGTTAGATTGAAGTCAAATACAATCCCATTATTACTCATAGTAGAATACGATTTTGTTCCTAAACTTTCTAACATTTGACGCGTCTCACTAAAGAAATTCTTTGTATAACCTGTCACAATCGAATAAATTGGTCGTAAAGTATTTAAAAAATATGATGATGATGAACCAGATAATCCATGATGACCTAATTTTAAAAGGGTAACCTCTCCAATTAAAGGGGCTAAACGGTCTTCATCCCCATCTGCATTATTCATATCTCCAGCTAAAAAGGCAGAATAATTCCCGACTGTCACTTTAATCCCAAGGGAATTTTCATTTTCACCTTTCTTTACAATTGGAAATGTATCATCCTCTTCTACATTAAAAAGCTGAATCACCATCTCACCTAAAGAGAAAGGATCCATGGCTAAATCTTGAATAATCTCAGCACCTACTTCTTCTAATGCAGCAATCGTTTGATTATAAACCTCTTGATTATCCCAATTCATAACTTCAAAATCACTAATTCGCTCTTCGTTATATCGTTTTAAATACCCACGTTTCACTTCAATATCTGGATCTAAAATGACTGAGTCTAAACCACCTAAGTGATCCGAATGAGCATGCGTCCCAATGACAAATTCTAGCGTTACCTTTCCATTCTCATCACCAGCAACTGATTTAATATAATCAATGACTAGTTGCTCATAACCAGGATAATCTAAAGCAGCTAAACCTTTCGGATTATCACTATCTTCCCCTCCATCAATTAAAGCAAATAATCCATTACTCTCCAATAAAATAGCATCGCCTAAAACTGGTAAAAAATGAATTCTATTTCCCTTGTTTTCTGAAGGAATATCCCAATTTTCATCCGGATTATTATCTTTAAAATAATCCTCTATATATTCAATATATAAAGATTCACTTGCCCAATTATAAGTATCTCCCTCAAAGGCTAGAACAGATAAATTTCCAAAGAATCCAGTGATTAATACGACAAGTCCTAGTAGAAGTTTACTTATACTCATCCTTTCATTCCTCCTAAATAATATGACTCTATTTCCAATTTACTTTTTATACAGTATATATTTTACATTATTTTTCTTTTTTTTACATCACTAAAAAAATCCGGTATAAAACCGAAAGAACATCGATTTTATACCGGATACTCATTAATTAAATTATGCAATAAAGTTTAACATGTCTTGGATTGATTTTGATCCGAATGTTACTTTTTCATCGTTT
>JAUMTV010000116.1 GCA_030531025.1 Turicibacter sp. | reverse complement strand
GTTTTTTAATAATTCTCTAAACGAATTTCAAAATGAGATTGATCATTTGAGCAAAAGTCTATGGTATTATAGAGTAAAGTAAGACTCCTACTTAATAGATGTATGTATAATGTTTATAATGGTTGGTAATACTACATTTGTATAAAATAGATATACTTTTCTTTCATAGAGAAATGATTATCTATAAGTAGAAAAATAAAGGCTACTAATTTTTATGGATTATGATTTATTTTTAGGAGTCATACATGTCAAAATCAGAGAGGAGATCATTCATGAGTAGTAATGTTATTTCATTTATTCCAGTCAATAAAAGAGAACCAAAGTATCAATTCATTAGAGAAGTGATTAAGGTTCAACGTCCTCATAGTCGAACAGGAGACATGATTACGGATGTTCATGTTGTGATTAAAATTCAAAATATAAAGACTGGGAAGAGTCGTATACACCCTTATACAGAGTTCTTAGGCAAATGGAAGAACAGTAGTATTAAACACCGAATGAATAAAGCGTCAAACATCGTACAGTTTCTGAATTACATCCACTTTGATTTAAGTGAAAAAGTATTACCTCATATTAGTGAATTAGATTTTGAAATTGGGATTGATTTTTTAAATCAATACAGTGAGAAATGGTCAAAATCATCTTCTGATAAAATGGAACGAACGGTTGCAGAGTTTTATTATTTCATGGCAAAAAGGAAACTTTTAAAGCGAGTAAAACTCTCAGATTTTACATTTACACAATCCAACAACAGAACTGTTATGGAATCACCATTTGAAGGATTAATTAAAAAAAATAAAGAAGTACACAACAAGAATAAGTTGCATGAGATTCAATCTAATCTTCTTGTTTATTTCTTAGAAACATCTTTAAAGGTAGCGCCATCGATTACATTAGGGATTTATATGCAATTCTTTGGAGGATTAAGAGCGAGTGAAGTTGTTTCAGTTGAGTATACAGATATTTCATTAAGAGGTCGTGCAGGTCGTGATGGAGTCGTTATCCGACTAAGAAAAAAAGACTTACGACCTGATAACAAGAGTAGTTATCAAGCCCAAGTCAAGAAAGTTAGGGATCAACGAGTAGCTGGGTTAAATGGATACTTCATGAAATTGTTTGAAAATCACAAGAAACTCTATAAACAAGAAGATCAGTCAGCCGTATTTCTTAATAAATATGGAAAACCAATGGATTATCAGGGCTATCGTTATTATTTTAACAAAGTAAAAAAGGCTTTTCTTAAGGGATTAAGGGAATCTAATAATCCAGAACTACACTCATACGCTCTTTATTTACAGACTCAAAACTGGTCAACCCATATTGGGCGAGGTGTTTTTAGTAATCTTGCCAAAGAGGTTGCAAGTAATGCTGTTGAATTAGCTGCAATGCGAGGAGATAGCACGTTAAATGCTGCATTACCTTATATCACAAATACTAAATCAATGAATGATAAAATTTATGATTTCATGAATGAGTATTGTGGCAAGTTATTTCAAGAAGATATAGAGGGGTGACAACTATGATTACTGTGAGAGAGGTAGGAGAAACGTTAGGATTGACCTATGATCACATCCGAAAGAGAAAGGATTTAGGGGTAACCAAAATAGGAACGAAGTTGATGATTACCGAAGAGGGCTTTAAAATCCTCCAAGAGGAAGTAGCGTTTAAATCAGCCAGTATTCCATCGACAGAGACTCAAAAACTTTCTGGGCTTAAGACACCTAAACTTTGTAAATGCCTAAAACAGGTGGAAGAATGGAGAATAATTGGGGGTGTGACTTATTTTAAAAAAGAGGCTCTTGAACAATTGTTAAAAGAACGTGAGCCGTTCAAAGATTTTTTAGAAAATAGCATCACTTTATCACAAGCTCAAAAACTTTCTGGAATACATAAACAAACTATTCGCAAGTATTTAAAAGAGGGACAAGAATGGAAAGAATTCGATGGAGGTTGTTATGTAGATAAGACAGCTTTGGAACGATTAATGAAAGAACGTGGCATAAGTCTAACAACTCAAGTTGAAACCGAAATGGATAAGGTTCCAGATGGATATACTCATGTAAAACAGGTTTGTAATACACATAACCTTGATTATCACGTTATAAGGGATAAAGTTAGGCGTGGTTTAAAGGAACACACCATAAAAGTAAACAATCGAGTGTATTTAAAAGATGATATTATTCCCAATTTAGTAGATGAATATCAGTTTATCCGAAATTCTTACAGACGTAAGGATTTGGAAGAACTACTTAATATAAGTACATGCCTATTAGAAACGGTAATAGAGATAATAAAAAAAGATGTTGAATGGAAAAAATTTGGTATCACTGAATATTTTGATAAGGCTATGATTGATCAAAAAATAGATGAATTCGGAGAAGGGTACCAATATTATGAAGATTGTAGGGTAAGAGTGGTTAAGACTTTATCCACTAAGAGGAAGCCTTCTAAACTAAGAAGAATTGAAGCTTCGCCTGATACTCTGGAAGTGGATAATGATACTTTTATTAAGGTAGAGTCAATCCAAAATTTTTACAACTTGACAGCAAATGGAACAACTCTTAGTTCAAGAATGTTAAAACATGCGATTAAAAGAGGCTCTGTTATTAATACTTATGAAAATGAATTGGGAACACTATATGTCTCTAAAAAAGAATTAGAATCTATTAAACATATCTTAGATAATTCTATTGCCATGAGTGAATTGGGTAAAGAATTATTAAAAGTTAATACAGCTAAAACTCAATCAAATGCAAGTGTTCGTGCTTATTGCTCAGATGATGTTGAAGTTTTCAGTTTTACTATTTTTGGGAATGCACACAACAGAATTAGAACACAAAATCCCAAGCAATTTAAGTCTGATTTTGTTAAAAGAATTAAGGCAGAATTTGAGTTTAGAAACACAAAAAAACCTCATGATCGATATGAATTATTAGAAGAACAATTCACCAAAGAACATAAGGAACAATTCTCTTTTGCCATCAAGACTTATAAAGAGTTTGCCTTTACTAAGATAAATAATTCAAATTCAAATGCTCTCTTAGATATGACACATGAATTATTTAACGCGTTAAGCAGATTTATCAATGTAAGTCCAAATGACATTCATTTGTTAAGTGACGATGAAATATTACAGATTTTATCATCAGAAGAACTTACTGCGACTGATCGAGGGCATTTCTCAGTTTATTTAAATTATTTAAGACAAAAATACTCAGATAAATGCCAATTTAAAAATCATTATAATCGCTATAAAGAAGCAAGAATGAGAGCTGTTGATGACATTTACACTTTAGAAGAATGGACTTTCTACTCTAATTTCTTAACTGATATTAATCAACATATTGAAAAAGCATTTGAACGATATTCCTACGCTAAACGTTGGCTCTATGCCATTCTTCATTTTTCGGTTGCTTGGCGTTCAAGTGATTTTTTAGAAACCCCAGGTTTAGATTTTCTTGATAATAGTGGGAATACAGGTTTTGACGATCTTGACATCGATAAATACTCATTAGATTGGTTCAAAAACAATGATTTTAAGTTGTCAGATGGTCAAATTATCATTAATTCAGTTAAGAAGTTTGTAGAAGATAGAGAGACTCGAAAAACAGGGGCTCGCAAACATTTCATAGTACCAATTCACTATGTTATCCCCGTTTCTATTGCCTTTATTATTACAGAACAACATCGAAGAGCAAGTAATTCATCTACGTTATTTTCTATTGAAAAAATAGAACTAAAATCTTTAAAGGAGTATTTAGGTGAGGAAATGGCTGGTTTTAGTAGTCGAAAAGCTAATCGTAGCCTAATTTCATATCTTTTCAACGAAGCGAATGAGTCAGAAAATTATAGCTCAATTGCTTATAGTATGGGCTCTTATTTACGATCTCATAAGCCTAATATGTATCAAAAGGCAGAAACAACCTCTCAATACATTTATGCCCTTAGTAAAGATGGAGACATCAATACAATTAGTAGCCAATTATTCAGAAGAGGAGTATTTGGGTGGCTGTATAAAGTCATGATTGATTTAGCTTATAGCGAAGAATATGAGACATTAACAGAAATGACTACCGCTATTGAAACACTTCAAAAAGATTTAAGTGCAAGTGGAATTGAAAATATCTCAAGGTTCTTAACTTATGAGTTAGACAGTAGAAGAAGTGTCCTCAATGAGTTAGTAACAGCTCCTAAAGACAAATTAAAAGAATTAATTCATCAATTAATTCTTGGTAATTTATCTTCTAAGGAAAGAAATATCTATTGCATAAAACCAGAGAAATGTCCTTTCACTACTCAAAATTCTTGCAAAGGTTGTCGTTATAGTATTCCAACCAATTACTCTTTACTCGCAATTAGTGATGAATTATTCGTATTGTTCGATAAATTAAGTTTAGTGGAAGATGATGACAATGTTAATCGAAGGAAGTATACGTTCCAAATCACGAGATTAATGATGGTATTAAGAGAGGCTAAAACTGAGTTTGATCAAATTGATCCTAATTATTTCAAAACCTTTGTGCCATTAAGAAAACTTAGCGATCGAATGACCGAAACGAAGCCTAAATTATTAAGTCTTTAATAAGTAAATTAAAAGGAGGTTCTAACTGATGATAACTACAGGGATTAAGGTGAAGGAATATATATCCGAAGAAGATTCAACAGGGATTATTGTTGTGAAAAATGAGATTTTTCATGACACCTATACTCAAGAAGAATACGAGGATTTCTTACAGGAATTGATTGAAGATAAACAAATGAAACAAACTACATTTAAAGAAAATAAATGGGTTTTGTTTACCGAATTTTGGGGTACACGTAGTATCGAATTTCCTTTTGAATTTAATCAAGAAGTTAATAACTTATTAAAAAAGTATTTGGTTTTCAAATTTAAAATCCAAAATATTACGCCTAACCAGATACAGGGTTCGATGTCTGGACTTATCAAGGTTGTAAAAAAAACAAAATTTTTTCACTTAAATCAGTTAGTGGATTTCATTGATGAGATAAAAGACTTTGATAATAATGACCTTGCAGACATGATGTATGTAAGAGAGTTTTTGAGATTTTCTCAAATACCAAATAGTGAGCAATATTATGATGCTTTAAAACATGTACCTAATTCAAACTATGGGAGTAGAGCACTGCCCTCTTATAAAAGTATTATGACATTTGATTACATCATTAATGATTTTATCTTGAATGGTTCAGAGGAGTTAAAATTAAAGTATTATCCAGTTTTAATTTGGTGGCAATTAACTAAAATCGTTCCTTTAAGACCTATCGAATTATCACTTCTTGAACGTGATTGGTTGTATCAAAAAAATGGCTCATATTTTATTAAAATTGAGCGTCGCAAGAAGAGGCAAGGACAAATTCGTTATCAGACTATCCCACCTTTAACAGAGGTTGAAATATCCAAAGAATTATTCGACTTAATTCATCATTACATCGATTTAGGTAGAGCATTTAACAATGCACCCTATATCTTAGATTATGAATTCGCTAAACATAATCTAAATCAAACAGTTCCTAAAAATAAAGTAAATACTGAATTTTCCACTAATAGTTTTCTAAATAACACTCTCCGTTTTAAATTTTTTGAGGAAATTGTTAGAGATCATTATGGGTACAAAATTGTTCCTAAACAAGATGAGGAATTGGATTGTGATTCTAATGAAATTGAAATGATCACGCTTGGGGATACAAGACATATTGCTATTTGCTCGATGATGTTACAAGGTATGAATGAATTCACTATTGCTCAAATGGCTGGACACAATAATTTAACAGAACAAATTGGGTACTGTAATCATTTAGATAGCTATGCGACAGCATATACCCACAGGATGGCTAAGTCTTTTCAAAATTCATTCAAATTTAACATTAATGATGAATTTGAAACTAAAGAACTGGCTCAAAAACAAAAAATCTCCATGGCTTTATTAACCAACAGTTTGGGCACAGTTATGAAAGTAGATAATGGTTATTGCCAGTCGAAGAATTTCCCCCTTGAATGTGAAATTGATGACTGTTTATTTTGTCCGCACTTTGTAGGTAGTAGAGATATGTCTCAGGTTATGTTAGAACAAAAAGCAGAGATGTTAGATCGACAGATAAAAACAAAGTTAGACTATATTAAATCAGTAGTTTCTCGTAAAATTGATTTTAAGGATGATACAGACTCAAAAACCAACATCAAATCACTAAATACAGACTTAAAACGAAAAGCTCTTGTAGAGGCTCATATGTACCGAATAAGAAAGGATTGATTTTTTTGAGTAAAATTATTGATAGTAAAATGGGTAGACCAAAAAAATATACCGATGAATTTTTAATTAAGCGTATTGAGGAGTATAAAGAGGCGAATCCAATGGAACATGACATTACAATTAGTAAAATATCTAAAGCCACAGGAATTCCCTATTATATATTTAGGGATAATAAACCGATTAATGTGTTGATTAAGTCATTAAATTCGACAAAAACGTTAACTGATTCAAAGAAAGTTCAGGAAGTCATCCTCCCATCGGCTGAAGACTTTGTTGATGAGCATTATGGTAACAAAAAAAGATTGACTCAAAATGTTCAAGCACTCTTAGATTTAGTAATTCAGTATCAAGATACTGCTTATAAAGTGAAGAATTTCTTCCAATTCGAGGCTGAACACAAAGCAGAGGTTCAAGAATTAAAACTTGAAATTGAGCGATTGAAAAAAGAAAACGAGTCCTTAAATCACGAAATCGATTTACTGTATATCAATAGTGAAAGTGCTACAAAGAGAAGAGAACAAGGTATTGTCAAAAATCTTATTTCTATTGATAGAGATGACAAGAAACTTAGTACAAATGAGGATGATTTAGCAAAAGCATGTTCAATCTTCGATGATTTAGATGATTAAAATGAAACAAAGTTGTTTATCGAAAAAAGGGTAAGATTGAAGTGAAAATATAATCCAATAAAAAGAGAAGTAATCTAAGTTAAGATCATCAGTTTCAGTTTGGGAGTGCAAAAAAGTGAATGACATCACTTTTTACAAAGCTCTGTTAGACTTTAATGTTGAAATTTGCATAGCCTCTTAGAAACGTGGTAAACTAATATAAACAAACGTTTGAGGTGAATGTTTATGCCAACAATTAATAGCGTTATGGCTGATGTAATGTTTTTAACGGATTACCAAAAAGAGATATTAGCAAATCGTATATTTGAAATGTTGTCATTAAGTCCCGTCACAATAAAAGAGTGTCGTGAGGCTCGATTTGCTATGGGGCAAAAGTGTCCGCATTGTGAAAGTAATGCTATTTCTAAATTTGGTAAAGCTAACTCTAAACAACGTTATAAGTGTAAGTCATGCTCAAAAACATTCACTGACTTTACTAAATCAGCTCTATCAAGTTCTAAAATTCCTTTATCAAAATGGTTAGAATATACTAAATTAATGATTTTAGGTGCAAGTATTCGTAAGTGTGCTGAACATATCGATGTATGTATTAAAACCTCTTTTTATATGCGTCACCGTATCTTAGACGCTATCCGTATGGCTATTGGGATGGGACATTTAGAGGGGGTTATCGAAATGGATGAAACTTTCTTTGCAGAATCCTTTAAGGGAAATCATGAGAAAAGTGGCTTTCCAATGCCACGTCCAGCTCGCAAGCGTGGGAAAGAAGTTAAGAAGCGTGGTATTAGTTCTGAACAAGTGTGTGTACTAACAGGATTAGACCGCTATGGCAATATTTATATGGAATTAATTTGTAAGGGACGCTTTAAGAGTTCAGATTTAAATAGAGCGTTAGAAGGTCGTGTTGAACAAGATTCAACGCTATGTACAGATAGTCACAAAGGGTATATCCAATTCGCAAAAGATTTCAACTTGGAGCACAAACAAATTAAATCGGGTCGCTATTTAACAGAAGATTTTTACTCTATACAAAGGTTGAACTCATTTCATAGTCGCCTAAAAAAATGGATGGATAATTTTAATGGTGTTTCAACGAAGTACCTTGCCAACTATTTATATTGGTTCAAGTGGCTTGAGTACATTAAAGACGATAAAGAAGTGATAAAAGGGAAACACATGCTTATTCAAGCTGTTTCAAGTCAATTAGAGATTAATATTGAAGATTATAAAATACGCCAAGCTTTATTCCGCTAAAATTATTTGTAAATTTTTCCCTAATAATCTATAATGAAGATATTAATAACATTATAGGGGGGATTGAATTTGAAAAAGATAGCCTTATTTGTAGGGATTGTTGTCGTTGTCTTAGGATGTTATTTTATTTCCATTTATTCATTCAGTTTAAATGAAAAGGTAGTGGGAAGTATTGAAATACGTAAAAATGGGGTAGAGCGCATTGAACTATCTGAAGAGGAAGCCTCTTATTTAGTTAGCGAACTAAATGACTTAAAATTCAAGATTTTTAATGAAGACCTTGAGATAACAACAGATGCCGCTGGATATAAAGGCCCTCAAAAAAAGTTTCGTGTCTTTGTGTTTGATAAAAATGGAAATGAATTAGCCGATATTCGTGTCTATGATGAGAAAAACATCTCTTACGTTAAAAAGTTTGATGGAAGTTTCTCTTTAGGATATCACGCAACAAATGGAGTGTTGGATTTAGAAAAGTTAAGCTCATTAAGTGAATAAAAAAAAGTGAAGATGCTCATCTTCACTTTTTTTTCTGTTTTATCAACATTTTATCTAACAGAGCCTAAATAAAAGTTGATAATGAACGAAATAAAGAGAAGGTAATCACTATGACTAAGAATTTCAGTCATTTTGATTATCTTCTCTTTATTTAGAATTCTTTTCAATATAGATTTTCAATGCTTTAATTACCAATTTAAATAAATAAGCCAATGGTATAAGAACAATTACTAAAACCACCAGTTGTATAAATAATGCTATTGTCTCAGTCATATGAAGCACCCCATTGTTTGTTGTTAATTTCATTATAAACCATTATACAAAATTTAACAATTAAATATTACACAAAAGCAGAGGTCCTTGTTTTAATCGCTTTAACAGAACAATCCGTATAATGGGCTTGAGACAATACATAAGCTCTTTCTATCTTGATAAATTCTCTTTCAGACTTGAGGAGAACTTTTACACCACTTTTTACAGACATAAAAAAGTGGTAATAAAATTATTACCACAAATTTTAGATATGTAAAAATACCTGTAAAAATAATGATATTTTTGATTAGGAATCTCTAAAAACATTGATAATACAATAAAAGCAGTCATTGTAAAAATGACTGCTTTTTTGTTTGTAAAAGTTAATGTCATTCACTTTTTTGCATCCCAAAACTGAAACTGATGAATGGATATATTTAAGAATAAGAAAAAAGGACCCTATTATTTAAAAAATAATAAGCTCCTTTTTCAGTGGCCTATATTTTTTAAGGCATTACTTCTCTTAAAAAATATATCTCTATAGATTTCTCTTTATTTCAAAGTATTGACTTGAGCAAACAGGGCACAATTTAGGAGCTTTTTTACCGTAGTGTATGTGTCCACA
>JAUMTV010000115.1 GCA_030531025.1 Turicibacter sp. | reverse complement strand
ACTTCCTTCGAGCTATTTAATGAGAAAGTGTCGCATTTGTATTGACAATTCGTCACTTCTAAAAGGTATAGTTATTCATAATTCAAAAAAATGTTCTTTTTGTGTTCTATTTAAAATAATTGGTAAAAATGTTGATTTTTGTGAAAAAATTGGATATAATGCTCTCGTAAGTAAAAAGGAGTAAAATTATCCTATTATTGGATGATAATTCTCGAAAAAAATTCAATGGCCATATTGAATAGGAGGACACGAAAGTGAAAAAATTAGCAGCATCATGTGCAGTATTATTTGGGTTATCAGCTATGGTAGCATGCTCAAATGGAAACGAAGGTAAACAAGAACAAGAAAATAACGATTTAGTGACTTCAATTGAAAGTCCAGTTGAAATCGAATTCTGGCATGCAATGTCAGGACCAAATGAAGCAGCAGTTAATAAATTAGTTGAAGATTTTAATGCTACAGTTGGTCAAGAAAAAGGAATTACAGTTAAACCTATTTATCAAGGGGCTTATAACGATTTAAAATCAAAAGTAACAGCGGCTATTAAATCTAAAAATGCACCAGCTATTTCTCAAGCATATCCTGACTGGGTAGCTGAGTATTTACAATCTGAAGCAGTTGTTGAATTAGATAGCTATATTTTTGATGAAGAAGTAGGAATTAAAGACTTTGAAGATATTGCAGAAGCATATCGTAAAGAAAATAGCCAATATGAAGGTGGAAAATTCTACTCTTTACCATTCAATAAATCAACAGAAGTTTTATACTATAATAAAACATTCTTCGAAGAAAATAACTTAACAGTACCAACAACTTGGGAAGAAATGGAGCAAGTTTCTAAACAAATTACAGAATTAACAGGAAAACCTGCATTCGGATTTGACTCAGCTGAGAATGCATTCATCACATTAGTGAAACAATTTGGTGGAGAGTATACAACATCAAATGGTGAAGTGTTATTTGGTGAATCTGAAGCAGCAGTTGAAATGTTAGAAATGATTAAACGTAATACAGATGCAGGATATTGGCGTTTACCTGGTGAAGATAAATACATGTCTGGGCCATTTGTTAGTGGTTTAGTACAAATGTATGTTGGATCAACATCAGGAGCATCACATGTTATCAACGGAATTGCAGAATCAGAAAATCAATTTGAATGGTCAGCCGCACCAATTCCACAACAAAGTGAAGATAGCAAAGCAGTTATTCAACAGGGAACAAATGTTGTAATCATGAAACAAGGTAGTACAACAGATGAGCAAGTATATGCAGCTTATGAGTTTGCTAAATTCTTAGGAACTTATGATGCTAACCTTTACTGGACAATGAATACAGGATACTTACCAATCCGTCAAACAGTTGTAGATTCAGAAGAATACCAAAACTATATTGTTGAGTCTGGAGATATGACAAAACAAGCTGGTCCTACTCAATCAGACTACTATTTCTATGATTTTGTATTTACAAACGATGATTTCACATCATATAACGTACGTACACAAGCAGGTGTAGCAGTTGAAAATGTTGTATTAAACAACATGGAACCAACTAAAGCTGTTGAAGAAGCCTTAAAAGCGCTAAGTTTAAAATAATATGATAAAGAGATAGTCAAAACGACTATCTCTTTTTTGTAACGTTTATTCTTCTTTCAATCTATATAGAAACAGAAATGTATTTCATCATTCTACATCAGTCTTAGTTAATCGATTGCTTTAATGCTAAGACAGACTATCGTCCAGGGGTCACCTACCATTTTCGAAGAAAATGTATCTACCACTAGTAGGGCTTAAAAGTTTTCCGATATGAAAAACTTATCTGGACTTATATATAAATAGAATAATTCCGATAGACTCAATATAAATGATAGCTTCCAATAATGAAAGAAATAATGGAGAGTGATGAAATAAATGTGATAACGATAAAAATAATAGCAGTAATAATTTCACATGTATAAAAGGCTTGAAGGGATAAAGAATTATCTAACGCGTGAATGACTATTTTTCGTTCTATAATAGGCTGAATAAATAAAATAACATGAACTCCTATTAGTCACTCTTCTTTTAAATTAGGAAATATATCAATCATTTTAGGAGTTAAATAAACGCTTTTGATAAAGCAATAATAAATAAAACATGTTTAATTTTACATTTTGATGGTCATCACTAAACCACATTTTTATAATAAGGATAGTATAGTACGTTATCATTTCAAATATATAAGATGATTTTAAAAAGGAAGATTAAAAAGTAGCTACGTTTTGATAATTCATCATTGTTTTTTGACTTTGAGAAAAGGATCTCAAATAATAGTTCTTCATTTTAAAAGAGGGTGATCTTACTGAAATTAGATTCGTTTTTATGTCGGATTTTGTTATAATATTAAAAGGACAAAAGTGAGGAGTTGGATTTAGTGTTAGTAGATTTACATATGCATTCGTATTATTCAGATGGTTCTTTTTCACCACGTGAAGTCGTAGAGTTAGCAATGAAAAAAGGGTTAGGGTTTATTTCAATTACTGATCACAATACTATTGAGGCACATGAGGAGTTTGAATTAGCGTGTAAAGAATTAGGAATGAAGTATGTGTTAGGAGTAGAGCTAGATTGTGTGTTTGGGGATCGATCAGTTCATTTATTGGCTTATGACTTTAAAGTAAATGAAGAGTTTGCTGCTATTATTCAAAAATCACGTCAACAACTCGATCAAATGGGGATTGATTTAATTAAGATTATGGAAAGAGAATACGATCATATTTCATCTGAAGATTATGAAGCTTATAATTATGATCGTCGTTTAGGTGGATTTAAAGGAATTCACTATTTACATGATCGTGGATTTACTGAAAATGTGATGGATGGTTTAAAAATTTATCGTGATTATGAAGTGTTTTATAAAAATTATGATTTCCCAACGGTAGAAGAAGCAATCAAACAAATTCATGTATGTGGTGGAAAAGCTGTTCTTGCTCATCCAGGAAAGTATTATCGTAATAGTTCAATGGAAGAAGTAGTGGCTGAATTTGAAAAATTAGTTGCAAGTAATATTGATGGAATTGAATGTTATTATCCAATTCATAGTGAAGAATTAACAGAATGTTGTGTTAATTTCTGTGAAGAAAATGATTTAATGATTACAGTTGGCTGTGATTGTCATGGAGAAATAAGTAAAAAAGAGGGGCAATATATTATGGGATGTATTGAAAAGGATGAAAGCGAACTTAGATTAAAATTCTAATTAAAAAGGTGAAGATTTTCTTCACCTTTTTTTGTGTAACCGATATCTTAAGAATTGTAACCGGTGTCATAACTTGGCGATTTTATTGAATGTATGCGCTTTTAGTGGTATATTATCTACTGTAAATAGCTAATAAATTTATCGGGGGGCAAAAAATGAAAAAAATATTATCAATGGGTTTAATCGCTTCTTTATCTTTAGCAGGACTTGTAGCGTGCGGAAATGATGGAGGAAATGAATCATCGGCACCTACACTGAATTCATCAGAACAAGGGTCACAAACATCTGATTCAAATGGATCAACAAGTGGTGATAAAGTTGAAATTAAATTATGGTTAGACAATGATGATTATGGAGTAGCAATGGAAGAAGCACTCGAAGCGGCTTTACCTAACATCGATATTGTTTTTGAGAAGGTCGGGTCAGTTGATGCTTTAAGTAAGTTAGAGTTAGATGGACCGGCAGGACTTGGGGCAGATGTTTTCATCATTCCTCATGATAATATGAGTAGTGCGATTAATGGACAAATGTTATTGCCATTAGGTTCAGAAATCGGGGCGGATATCGAAGAACGTTTCTTAGAGGGATCAGTTGGAACAGTAAAAGTAGATAACATTTATTACGGAATGCCATTATCAACAGAAACAGTTGCTTTATTCTACAATAAAACATTATTAGAAGAGAATGGATTCGAAGTTGCTAAATCTTTTGAAGAAATTAAAGAACAAGCAGCACAGTATAATGATGCAGCAGCTAATAAATTCTTAATGCGTTTTGAAGCTGGAAATTCATATACAATGCAATTATTTTTAACGGCAGGTGGATTTGAATTATATGGTCCAAATCATGATGATGCATCACAAGTAAACTTAAACTCACAAGGTGTTGTTGATGGATTAACATACTATCAATCAATGAAAGAATATTTAAATGTACCATATGCAGACTTAAATTGGGATTCAGTTGAAGTTGAATTTGCTAAAGGAAATGTACCTTATATTATTACTGGACCTTGGTCAATCCAAGAAGTGACAACACAAGATGTAGGATTTGAGTGGGGAATCACAACTATTCCAACGATTAATGATGTTCAACCTGAAACATTCTCAGGAAATATTATTGCATGTATTAGTTCACACACAGAGCATCCAGCAGAAGCTAAACAAGTTTTAGAATTCTTAGGATCTAAAGAAGGATTACAAGTAATGTATGATATTAAAGGATCAATTCCAGCATTAAAAGATGCAACAACTATTGATGGAGTTAGTGAAGATCCATATGTATTAGGTGTTTTAGAACAAGCACAATATGCACAACCAATGCCAATCTTACCTGAAATGTCTAACTACTGGGGAGCAGCTGAAACAATGTATCGTTCAGTTTGGGAAGGATTATCAACTCCAGAAGAAGCTGCCGAAAAAGCATTAGCTGATTATAATGCAGCGTTAGAATTAGCACAATAATGACTGACACACTGATTGAAAAGCTACCTGTTAAACAGGTAGCTTTTTTATGCTTATAGGAAAGGAACTCAATTAATCGTGTTTTGAGTTTAAGTACTTCATTAATGAATAGGACATCATGAAGATTCCAATGATACTAGGAATTGCAAGTAAATCATAATAACTAACAAATAATAAACTAAAGAAAAAAATTAAAAATCCAATAAGTAAACTCAATAGATAGCTTATTTGATGAGAATTCATAAGAAGCTTAGCCCCCTTTACTAATTCTTCTATTAAATACTATGTCTTAGCTATAAACAATATAAGTCCAGATAAGTTTTTCACCTATAAAAACTTTTATCTGGACTATAGTCTATCTTAGTCCTAAAGCAATTTATCAACTAAGGCTGATATAGAATGATGAAATACATTTCTGTTTCTATAAAGATGTTATTCGTTATCAAAATCAAAGTGAAAAGTTTTTTATAGCACACTCTATTCATTAGCAAGCTGTTTAAATAAGGTGATGACAGTCTCTTGGATTTCTGGTTGATTGACATCTTCTGCTTCAGCAGTGAAGACAAGTACATGATGATCATCAGATAAAATGTATCCTTTCAATTCGTTTGAATTGTAGCTGTAAATTTCATACAAAAATGGTTGGTTTTGACTCGGCTTGAGATATTGGTATCCTGTTGAGACATCTTCTATAATTTTCTCAATGATTTGATCATGAAATGGAGTTTTTCTTAGTTGATAGTAATCAAAATGAAGATGACCGTCATTCACAGCAAGATAATCTGAAAAAACGAAGCTAGAGCGACGTTCTACATAAATCTCGCGGGATTGAATTAGCTGTAGCGGAGGAGTATTTAGAACAGGATATTGTAAATGAAGGTTAGATTGAGTAGTAATAGGTGTAGAAGAGATCATCATGCTCATTCCCAAAGTCATACCACATGTGGCAAGAAGACAGAGAATATTAAGTAGTATTATTTTCTTTAGTCGATTAGATGATTTATTTTGAATAATTCCATGTGATAGGTAAGCGCATACACCGAGAATGAGTAAGCCAAAAAGAAGGCTACGTGCTAAAGAAAATGTTGCTCCTTCAATAAGAAGGAAAGAGGAAAATATGATGAACATGAAAATGGCAAGGGCCATCGTCATATGAAATGTTTTTCGACTTAAAGAAGGAATGAGTTGAAAGACATTTGCCTTCAAAAAGCCTTTAAGATAAAAATTTGTACAATATTTAAAAGACTATACGTTAAATATCCAATAAATAAAATCCAACTAACAATAACCATTATAGTTGAGGAATAACTAGTTAGTTTAAATAAGTCAAAGGTTAATCCATTATTAAATAAAAATAAGATAGGAAAAACTAAAAAATATAAATTGTTTTTAATAATACTTGAAGTGATGATTTGATGCATCAATTCTTTATCTGTTTGAAGTGGTGTCACCTCTTTATCTTTAGGAGCGCTAAAAATAAAAAGTGGCCCGTGGTTTCCTCTATAGTCCCAGCCGGATTCTTCGCAGAGTTGGATATAATTTATTACAGTTGGATCTTCATTTGATGTTAAGGCCATATTAGTATCTAAATAATCAATCTCAAATTTTAAATCTTCAGGTTTACAACGCTTGAAGGTTAAGAAAGCATTAACGTTAGTCAATTTCCAACCTTCCTTGGCCATTGTTTCGAGTTTTTGGTTTAAATAACGAGTATCTGCATCAATATGAGAACCTATAGCTAAATAACGTGTATTTCTAATCATAAAACGCCTCCTACATATCCTTTGATTGTCTAGTTAATTTAACTAACTTATTGAAAGTGTTTGTTCAATTCTTTTGTTCCATCTTGGACTTGTTGTGTGAGTCGTAGGTGTTCTTTTTTTAATAAATTAATTCCGTCTTCTGTGAGTTGATATGGTTTTTTCCCATCAACTGGTGATAAAGCTTTGATGAGATTCTCTTTTTCAAATCGTGATAGTAAGGTATAGAGTGTTCCTGCCCCAACTTTCACTCGTCCTTCCGTTAATTCTTGAACATATTGCATAATTGCATATCCATGACGTGGAGTGATGAGACTTAGCAAAATATAATACATTGGTTCGGTCAATGTTTTGAGTGATTGTCTTGCCATTAAATCCTCCTTATATCGATTATTGATATATATCTAATATCAATATATCATTGTTTTTAAAAAGTGTAAACTATAGTATGGCAAAATTAGGTAATAATCATATATATATTAAGAATGAATTATTAATTAAAAGGAGAGGTAACGATGGCATCATTTCTTTCCGAGGAAACAAAAGCAAATTTAAAAGGAAGCGAAACTGAGAAGAATTTAAAAAATGCATTTGTTGGAGAGTCACAAGCACATACTAAATACCGAATGTTTTCAGATATAGCAAAAGAAGAGGAGTATGAACAAATTGCTGAAATTTTTGAAGAAACAGCACATAACGAAAAGGAGCATGCTGAAGTTTGGTATAAAATTTTGCACGATGGCTTAGGTGATACGCTAACTAACTTAAAAGATGCTGTTAGTGGAGAAACTCATGAATATACGAGTATGTACCCTGATTATGCAAAGATTGCTAAAGAAGAGGGATTTGATGATATAGCAAAATTATTCGAACAAGCTGCAAAAATTGAGAGAAGTCATCAAATTAGATATACAGAATTAGCAAAAAATATAGAGGAAGACAGAGTGTTTAAAAAAGATCAACCGGTGGTTTGGGAATGTCGTAATTGTGGAAATCGATTATATGGAAAAGAGGCACCTGAACGTTGTCCGTTCTGTGGCTATCCGCAAGGATTTTTTGAATTACCTTGTCATAATTACTAAGAAGGTGATGACATGGAGAGAGAGATAAAAAATATTAATTATCAAAAACTACGAGAAGCATTAAAAGGAACGCAATCTGAAAAAAATATTGAAGCAGCTTTAATAGATGAAGTGTTAGCTCGTGCACGTTATACTTATTATGCGAAAAGTGCTAGAGCCAATAGATATGAGTAAATTGAAGATCTTTTCTTAGATACCGCAGATAATGAACGTGCTCATGATGAAATATGGCTTCGAATTTTGGATGGTGGGAATTTAAATACAGAAGAAGCGTTAAAATTAGCAGCTATCTTTGAACATCATGAGTGGGCTAAGATGTATGCAAAATTTGCAGAAGTAGCGAAAGAAGAAGGATCTTTAGAATTAGCAAAGGAATTTGAAGGTGTTGCTAGAATTGAACGATATCATGAGCAACGCTTTAGAGAATTATTACAAAATGTTGAGACAGACCATGTTTTTAAAAAGGATCAACCGGTTGTTTGGATTTGTCGTAATTGTGGAAACCATGTATACGGAGAAGAAGCACCTGATCATTGTCCGGTATGTGGATATTCACAAAGTTATTTCCAACTTCCTTGCCATAATTATTAGAAGGTAGATAAATGATTTATCTGCTTTTTTTGTATGAAATATTAAAATCAGTTCCTATTTTATAAATGGGTTTTGTTATAATAGATGTAAGAAAATAAAAGGGGGAATAAAGTTGAAAAAGGTAGGCTATGTCATTCATGAAATGATGGAATATTTTGCACCAGACATAAAACGAATTAATCATTTTTTAAAAGTTTATAGTTATGCAAAAAGTATTGGAGAAATGGAACAGTTAGATGAATATACGCAAGAAGTATTAGAAGTGACGGCTGTTGTGCATGATATTGGAATTAAGGTGAGTGAAGAAAAGTATCAATCAAGTTCAGGTTATTATCAGCAAATTGAAGGGCCAGCAGTTGCTAAAAAAATGCTTGAGCATTTAGGATATGATAAAGTATTTATTGAGCGAGTGTGTTATCTGATTGCACATCATCATACGTATGACGATATTAAAGGGCTAGATTATCAGATTTTAGTTGAAGCTGATTTTTTAGTAAATATAGATGAAGATCAAGTAGAAAGAAAGTCAATTGAATCCATTCGTGACAAAATATTTAAAACATCAAGTGGGCTTAATTATTTAAATCAGTTATATTTGAATTAGGAGATTAAAGTGATGGAAAAACGTATTAAACTAGCAATTCACAATCATCAAAAAGGATATAACTGCTCTCAAGCAGTTTTATGTGCCTATCATGATTTAATGGGCATGGATGAAACACAAGCGTTTAAAATAGCAGAAGGATTTGGAAGCGGGATGGGAGGCTTACGTCATACTTGTGGAGCCGTCACTGCAATGTTTATGGTAGCCAGTTACTTTGCATCAGATGGTGATACAACGCAAAATGATTCAAGAAAATCATGCTATGCAAATATTCATGATTTAGCAAAACAATTTGAAATGAAAAATAGTTCACTTATGTGTGATCAACTGCTAACATGTCAGCATCATCAGCGTCATGAAAAATTATGTACTTCATATGTTGAAGATGCTGCTGCTTTACTAGAAGAGTGGCGTAAACAAAAAGCGTAGAATTAAGGATTTTACGCTTTTTTATTTAGCCTGTGATGAAATCATGTGAGTTAATGGAGTCTAACAATAAAGAAGCTAGCATCTCGTGAGGAACAGTAGTTCAGCATAAATAAATGTGGATTCGTATGTAGTTAGTAAAATGACAGGATTTTGAAAATCTTCATAAATAGAGACTTCATCCAAGACATTGTATTTTTATAAAAACAGGTTAATAAAAAAAGACACTCAATTGAGTGTCTGTATATAAACAGAAATAAAATCTACATTTATCACGACACACTAAATGTTTGATCGTTGTGCCGTGATAGGTAGACTATAGTCCAGATAAAAGTTTTTTACGATGTAAAAAACTTATCTGGACTTATATAGTAAGATTTATTTAA
>JAUMTV010000114.1 GCA_030531025.1 Turicibacter sp. | reverse complement strand
TTTTCAAATCTATTTCCAAAAGATCATGGATACCAACACCGCATTCATGCCGTGTTGGTTTTCTTATTATTTGTGATTTATCATTCTACTTGAAGAATGATAACTTTATATGAACAACAAAATTTTTATAAATAAATGTTTATATCATGAAGTGCTAATCGTTGCAAAGCAACAGTTAGCGACTTCATAAAACCATGTACTAAAATAATCACTAGGTATAGAAAAGATTTTCCCGCTACTGTGTATCTACCTTGATTACATACAAACTAACCACCAAGACACACGCCCCTAACATACGCCAGTATGTAGGGCAATAGGTGGCTTGATGGTTAGTGATAAATAAAAGGTTCTAGTGCTAAAAATCCAATAAGAAAAGGCGAATGATGTGTGAACATGATTCGCCTATCCATGCCTTATTATGTTTCTTTGGGTGGAATGTAGTTAAATAATTCCTTGTAGCGGGATAGCTTCTGATTAGTTCAATCTCCTTTTATATCTTTCTCAAAATATTATGGATACCAACACCGCACCCGTGCCGTGTTGGTTTTCTTATTATTTGTGATTGATCAATATCCTTAAAGATGTGATTATTTTTTTTATGAACAGTAAAACTTTTACAAATAAATATCGGGGATCATGAAGCGCTAATCGTTGCCTTGCAACAGTTAGCACCTTCATGAAAGCCATGTACTATGATAATCACTAAGTAGAGAAATCATTTTCCCGCTACTTTGAAACCCTCTTTATTCAGTATAGAAACTAACCACCAAGACTCCACCCGCACATACGCCAGTATGTAGGAAATTAGGAGGATTGAATGGTTAGTGATGACTCTATTTAAGGATGAAAGATAGGATAGGAAAAGGCTAATGATGTCTATGCTTGACTGACATGATTAGCCTATCCATTGATTGTCTTTGACACTCTACTCAAAGACATATCTCCTATAATGAAATAATCTAATAGCTCACTGACTTCAACTAAGAGACAATCTAATTTAAATCATCAACTCAAATAGAAAAATCTATACACCTGCACTTTCTAATGATTAGCTTATAGGCTCAAATTTAGAAATTATCTATTTTGATTTGTATACGTTTCACTTTTCTTAAGATAAATTTGACTATCTCATTAACAATAATAATTATTGAAGCTAAGGCCACTACTTTCACCCACATCATGAAACTTAATGGAACTGAGTTAAAGAACTCTCTAAAGATTTGGGTAAATAAAATTTGTGCTATTCCTGTACATAATATAACCTTAATGGCCAATGTATTTTTCATAAAGTTTGGAATAATACTGTCTGTTCCAAATTCACGACAGTTAAATGCATTGAACAATGCACTGAAAGCGAAGATTGAGAACATAACTGTTCCCATTTCAGCTGATGTTGCATTCAAAATATTAGCTTTTAATTGAAGTAATAAAACAAAAGTAATAAAAATAGCATTTGATAAAATAGTTATTTTCATTGAATTCGTAATAATATTAGCACGGCGTGAAATAGGTTTACGAGTTAAAATATGACGTCTTGCTGGTTCTAATCCAAGTACTAATGCAGGTGGGCCATCCATAATAATATTGACCCATAACAGTTGAATCGTTGTAAATGGCATTTCTTCTCCTGTTAGCTGACAAATGATTGCAATTAAGAAGGCAATAATGTTAACCGTTAACTGGAACTGAATAAAACGTTGGAAGTTTTCATAGATTCCTCTCCCCCATTGAATTCCATGGATAATGGTTGAAAAACTATCATCGGTTAAGATAATATCGGCTGCACTTTTAGAAACCTCTGTTCCCGAAATTCCCATCGCAATTCCAACATCTGCTTTCGAAAGAGCTGGAGCATCATTAATTCCATCTCCTGTTACTGCAACAACTTCTCCATTGGCTTGTAAAGCTGCTACAATTCGCATTTTTGTGTCTGGCTTTGATCTTGCTACAATTGAAATGGTTTTGATTTCTTGTTGTAACTCCTCATCTGTTAAAGTATCGATATATGTTGCTTCAACTGCTCTAAATTCGTTAGTTAATAATCCTAATTCTTCTCCGATAGCACGAGCTGTATTAATGTTATCCCCTGTTAACATTTTAACTTCAACACTCGCCTCATTAGCAAGCATAACAGATTCTTTGACATCAGCACGCAATGGATCTTTAATTCCAACAAATCCACTAAAGATTAATCCATTATCAGGAATTGATTCCTCTAAATCACTTTCCTCAATATTACGATAAGCAAATCCAAGTGTTCGCATGGATTTCACCTGTAATTTTTCAATTTCTGAAAGAATCTCTAATTTTAACTCTTCTGTTAGAATTACTTTTTGATTATCCTGCTGAAAAAACTGGCTATTATCTAGTAAAACTTCAGGAGCACCTTTTACTAATAAAATATGTTGATTTCCTTTTTTAATAATCGTTCGCATACGCTTCAATTCTGAGTTAAATGGTGTCTGTGCAACTAGCTCGGTATTTTGACGCATAGCTACATAATCTATAGGTTGACTGTATACTAGCAAGGCACACTCTGTAGCACTTCCGATATATTTTACTTGATTATCAATTTTCTCAATATCAGCCGTAGAATTCACTAAGCAATTCTCCATAAAATAACTATGACTGTCTAAATTTCCTGTTTCCACATAGGTTCCATCAACATAAGCTACTTCAACACTCATACGATTTTCTGTTAATGTTCCTGTTTTATCCGAACAGATAACTGAAACCGAACCTATTGTTTCACAAGCCTCTTTCTTTGTGACTAAGGCATTTATTTTAGCCATTTTTTGCATGGTCATAGCTAATGTAATATTAATCATTGTTGGAAGACCTTCAGGCACTGCTGCAACAATTAAAGCAACACAAGTAGTAAAGGCTGTTTTAATCGGTGCTAATGATGTAAAGAAACTTCCGACTGAACTTGAATCTATATTTAAAATATTCTTTTTTACCATGTTTACAATTATTAAAATAAATAAGATTCCTGCTATCGCACCAGAAATTTTTGTAATTGTTGCCCCTAATCCACCTAATTTAATTTGAAGAGGGGTTTCTTCGTCTGACTCAGATAGATTTTTCGCAATATGCCCCATTTCTGTTGCATCTCCAATGGACGTCACTACCATCGTTCCACGACCATAAGCTACTAGTGTTCCACCAAAAACCATATTACATTGCTTGGCTGGAACAGGATCTTGTTGAATCAATTCATGATTTTTTCGGATTGATTCCATTTCAATAACAAGGTGACTTGATTTACTTACATCATCTGATTCACCTGTTAACATATCCTCACGAACTTTTAAGTTAATATCATGAATGACACGCCCATCGGCTGGTATTAAATCTCCAGTTTCAATATAAACAATATCACCTGGTACTAATTGATTTTTTGGAACTTGTTGCACACGACCATCACGAAGGACTTTAACCTCTATATTCTCCGTTAACTTTGATAACTCATCAGCAGCTTTTTTAGATTTTCCTTCTGTTATTAGTCCAATGCCTACTCCAATAATAATCGCTACGATAATTCCAATAGAATCTGTAACCTCACCGATTAAGGCACTAATAAGTGCCGCAACTATTAATATAATAATCATAGGTTCACTTAAGCTCTCTTTTAAGTTATCCCAAAATGTTGCACTGGCTTGTGGCGTAAACTCATTTAATCCGTATTTTTCTTGCCTTTGTTTAACATCATTTGAAGATAATCCTTTAGAAACATTAACTTCTAAATTTTCTAATGTTTCATCAATTGTTTTTGAATAAAATCTCAAATCTTCTCCTCCTATCCTTTAAATCAAATTTAGCTGCAACAAAAAATAAAAAAAACGAGACCACATGTATAGCAAAAAACTATACATGAGTCTCGTTTTTTAAGATTAGACCAGACCGAAGTCAATATGTTGACCTAACCACATATTTCTATGCAAACTACTCCCTCAGGAATATCTAAATTCAATTTAATTAATACTTAAAAAGTATACCATCCCTAACCTTTAATGTAAACTCTAAAATTACTTTAATATTTTCAAAATCAAACTTAGTCATCAAAGAACTTTTATCGGAACTTATATTTTTCCGCTATAAAATGATCGTATTTTTAAACTGCAATTATTGCACCTGCCCCATACCCCACTCAAGGTGGAGATAAAGCGTGTGGGGACCCCACCGTAAGGCTAAGGCATAGGTATAATTGTCTGTTTAGTTTTTTTATGGAAAGATGCAGTTAGGGTGTTCCTTGTAGCGAGATGTCTATGGTTATTTCAATTATTTTTTATATCTCTATCACTATAAAGGCATGGATACCAACACCACATGAATTCATGTCGTTTTGGTTTTCTTATTATTTGTGATTTATCATTCTTCTAGAAGATGTGATTATTTTTTTATGAACAGTTCAATTTTTATAAATAAATCTTTAGGATCATGAAGTGCTAATCGTTGCATAGCAACAGTTAGCGACTTCATGAAACTATGTACTAAGATAATCACTAGGTATAGAAAAGATTTTCCCGCTACGTTGTAGCTACCTTTATTACCTGGGTAACAAAAGGTTCTAGTGCTAAAAATCCAATAAGACAAGGCTAATGATGTGCGAACATGATTCGCCTATCCATATACTGTTATAGCGGAATAAATCCGATTATTAAATAACCCTAAATAGCCACTCCACCCGCCAAGAATATCCGTAGGATAGAGGCCCTGGTGGAGGGATAGTTAGGGGAAATGTAGTTAGAAATTTTCCTGTAGCGGGATAATGCTGATTAGTTTAAATGCTTTTTAAATCCGAGTTTCAACTGATTAAGGATACCCACACCGCACTCGTGCCGTGTGGGTTTTCCTATTGTTTATGAGGAAATATTTCACTTAGAAGAGTGAGTGTTTTTTTATGAACTATGAACTGTTTATAAATTTAGAATTAGAATGATGAAGTGCTAATTCTTGCTGCTGCAACAGTTAGCACTTCATCCCCTCTGTAGAAAGACGATCACTAGGTATAGAAATAATTGTCCTGCTACTTTGTATCATCTCTATTAGATATAAAAACTAAATATCAAGCCCATACCCTCACCATACGCTAGTATGGGAGGTACTGGTGGGGTTGAATATTTAGTGACCACTCTTATTTATGGATGAAAAATCCAATGAGAAAAGGCTAATGATGTGAAATCTGATTCGCCTATCCATTGGTTAATTTATGTTTAGGATTATTGAAGTTAGATACTCACTTGTAGCGGGATGAGTTTGGTTTAGAAACTGGGTATCCTAAGATGCTATTCATTCAAGGAGAGTTAAATGGCATGATATGCCGTTTAACTTTTCTGATTCTAGTTTTATACGTAGAGGTTTCCCGCTAATTATATAATTTTATATAGTAACTACGAATGAATTGTGATATACTATTTATGTAACGAATTAAAAAGTTATAACTCTTATTGTTATTTCTCTTTTAGTTAGTTTGTTTGTTTTGTTTGTTGAAGAACAGCCTAGTCAACTGTTCTTCTTTTTTTATGTCTGAAAACTGAAAGAAAAAGCCTAGCTGTCATTAGCTAGGTTATTTTGATAAATTAACAGCAACTGTTAAATAAAGAATATAAGATGATCTTCCATCTCCAATCGTTGCCTTGCAACCGTTTGGGATGGAAGGCCCTCTTTGTACTAAGGTTATATCTAAGTATCGTAATCCCGCTACAATAAGTTTTTCAGATTAAATATAAAACTAAATATCAATCCACCTGCCCCAAACATCCGCTAGGATGTAGGCCTAAGTGGATTGATATTTAGTTATACTGTTATTAGGGATAAATGTAGTTAGAATGCTTCATGGTAGCCGAATATTCCATGTTTATTTCTAGCATGTTTTAAATCTATTACAAAAGATCATGGCTACCAAAACCACATGAATTCATGTCGTTTTGGTTTTCCTATTTTTCTTTTTATATCAATCTCTTTATTAATAAGAAGATACTATTTAGTAGCGGGAGTAAATAATAGTTCAGTTTCTTCAATACTGAACCGTTATTTACGTTCCTTATATTCATAGTTCTGTTGATGATGATAAAAGCCCCAATAGTTGCTCCGCAACCGTTGAGGCTTTTATCAATTTCTAGATACTAAGATTTATTATTATTTATCCATAAAGAATAATATCCCGCTACTTTGAGTATTTTCAGATTAAATACCACAGCTAAACATCAAGCCCCTTGCCTTACCATACGCTAGTATGGTGACACTGGTGGATTGAATGTTTAGTGAATACTTGTTTTAGAATGAAAATACGATAAGAAAAGGCGAATGATGCTTGTGCATGATTAGCATATCCATGCTTTAATGTGTTTCTTTAGGATAAATGTAGGTAAATAATTCTTTGTAGCGGGATAATCCATGATTAGTTCAATCCCCTTTTATATCTGTATCACAAGGATCATGGATACCAACACCGCATCGATGCCGTGTTGGTTTTCTTATGATTTGTGATTGATCATTCTCCTTGAAGAGTGATAACTTTTTATGAACAACAAAATTTTTATAAATAAATGTTTCTATCATGAAGTGCTAATCGTTGCAAAGCAACAGTTAGCGACTTCATGAAACTATGTACCCAGATAATCACTAGGTATAAAAAAGATTCTCCCGCTACGTTGTAGCTACCTTGATTACATACAAACTAACCACCAAGACACACGCCCTAAACATACGTCAGTATGTAGGGCTATAAGTGGATGGATGGTTAGTGATAAATAAAAGGTTCTAGTGCTAAAAATCAAATAAGAAAAGGCTAATGACGTGTCAACATGATTAGCCTATCCATGCTTTAGTGTGTTTCTTTAGGATAAATGTAGTTAAATAGTTTCTTGTAGCGGGATGCCAATGAGTATTAATACTATACTCGCATCCAATGACATACGTGTTCCTAACATTGCCTCACATTGACGTTTCTATTTCAAATCCATATTCATGCAATACAAGATCATCGTCAATTATTTCATCATAGATTCCATCAACCCTTTTAAAGCCATTTTTTATATAAAGATTTATCGCAGGTTTATTTATATCCACAACAAAAAGCCTTAAATATTTAGCACCCTTATCTCTTGCAAGAGAAATCGCCTCATTAAGCATTAAACTGCCAATTCCTTTTCTTGAATAATTGACATTAACTCCAAACCTATCAAGATACAATGCTTTATCATGTTTATTTTCCCATGTCACATACTCCGCTCCTGCATTTGAATTACACAAAGCAAAAGCCGAAACTATTTCATTGTTTTCCTCTAAAACATAAAGACGATTATTTTTAATATCATCATAAAAAAACTCGCATGGATAAATTTCATCCCAGATCTGGATATTATCTTTGTTCATATTGTAGATTATTTTTTCATATACTGATTTAAGCTGTGGTAAATCATCAATGTTAGCCATTCTTAAATTCATATTATCACCTCTGCAAATTCCCTTTATTATTTAAATTTCTTTTTTAGTCTTGAAGTATCATCCATATCAATCCACTCTTCTGCATATCCACATCCACAACATACATATCGTGGTACTTTTATATAAGAGAAAGTAGTAACACCCATAGGAATGTTATTACCTGCTCCATAACCTTTTACACTTCCTTCGATTCTGATAATATCTTTACTGTTACATTTGGGACATACTTTTGTTATTTTCATAAACTTGCTCCTTTCTAATATCTATCACCCCCTATTTACTAGTTTCTAATATAATCGCTCCTAATTTACACCTCTATAATACCACATTTTACCTTATAATATGACTGTCTTTAAATACACTGATTCATTTTCTTTATCTCCTAAAAAATAAGCCATCAAGAACTAATTATCTTGATGGCTTTTATCAATTTCTATGTACTAAGATTTATTATTTATCCACAAAGAAGAATATCCCGCTACTATGAAGTCCCCTCTATTAAGTAAAAACAACTAAACATCCAATAAGAAAAGGCTAATGATGTGCGACATGATTCGCCTATCCATTTTCTATTATAGCGGGATACTCATCATTAAAAAATGCACCTAAATAGCAACTCCACCCGGCCAAAACATCGGCACGATGTGGCGCAGGTGGATTGATATTTAGGGAAAATGTAATTGAATAAATTCTCGTAGCGGGATCATTCCTGGTTATGATTAATGCTTTTTAAATCTATTCTCAAAAGATCAATGGATACCAACATCGCACTCGTGCCGTGTTGGTTTTCTTATTGTTTGCAAACTATCATTCTACTTGAAGAGTGATAATTTTTTATGAACAACAAAATTTTTATAAATAACTGTTTAGGATCATGAAGGGCTAATCGTTGCCTTGCAACAGTTAGCCACTTCATGAAACCATTTACTAAGATAAACATTCAGTAAAGAACTAATTTTCCCGCTACTTTGAAATCTTCTTTATTCAACATAGAAACTAACCATCAAGACTCCACGCCTAACATACGTCAGTATGTAGGAAACTCGAAGGATGGATGGTTAGTAAAAACCATAGTTTTAGTGCTAAAAATCTAATATGAAAAGGTGAATGATGTGTGAGCATGATTCACCTATCCTTTTACTGTTGATACTGGTGAACAATGAAGTTTTAATGCGGCATGGTAGCGGGATGGCATTGGTTATTCAAACTTCTCTTTTATATCCTGTCTCAAAACATAAGGATACCCAAACCACAGTCCTGTCGTTTGGGTTTTCTTATCCCCTAACGACTAGGATGCTTTCTTGTATGAGAAGATTAATTTGATAAATAATAGCCCCTGTTAAATAAAGAATATAAGATGATCTTCCATCCCCAATCGTTGCCTTGCAACCGTTTGGGATGGAAGGCCCTCTTTGTACTAAGGTTATATCTAAGTATCGTAATACCGCTACTAGGAATTATCTTTGTTAAGTAGGCAACTAAACATCAAGCCCTCACTGCCCCACATCAATAGGATGGGGGCGTATAAAGGGATTGGATGGTTAGTGATTGCCTGGTTATAGATTAAACATCTAATAAGAAAAGGCTAATGATGCAAGTGCATGATTAGCCTATCCATAGATTATTATTTTTTTATGTGCATTGAAATTTGATTAGTTCTTGTAGCGGGATGCTTGTGTTTAATGATATGACCACTATTACAGATAGCACTTTAAAATCCCGCTACGATAAGTTCTTCATATTAAAGCTGTAAAGATTATCATGTATGAATCAAAAATTTATATCCACTAATAAATAAATTTGCAATATAGGAAATTAAAACTAAAATCATGATTACCAACATCAATAAACCTAATTTATCATAAAAGAACACACCCAACATCCCTGTAATCAATAATAGTTTTCCATATTTTATATTAATTTTTCCCCATAAGATAGAAATATCAAAAACTTTAAAATTATTAGTTTTATTAGCTTCTAGTGCGGTTTTATTTACTCTAATTGCTGATTTTCCTAAGAGTATTAACCCTATACCTAAAATACATAAGATTAAAAATAAATTCATTTAAATTCACCCTCTTAATTTTCTTTTTTTTCACCTTTTCGACAATATATATATGGCGAAAAATTTTTCACATTTTCTCGCATAGTCTTTGGATAACCT
>JAUMTV010000113.1 GCA_030531025.1 Turicibacter sp. | reverse complement strand
ATATGAGTCAATGTCATCCGTTAGTAAATGAAAGGTTTAATCATGCATATATATATATGGCGAAAAGTTTTTAACATGATTTGAACAGGACTATTATCATAGAGAGTGTTTTGATATAAATTCTTTCCAAAAGTTTTTTGCTATAGCTAGCATATAGAAAAACTATGAATTATATTTCGCCTTATATATATATAAGTCCAGATAAATTTTCTTCATAGAAAATTTTTAAGCCCTAGTAGCGGAGGAGTAGATTTCTTTTAGAAATCTCTAGGTGACCCATTCCCTAGCAGTGGAGTAAACATGCTTCGCATGCTAGGTGACCCCTTCCCTACCAGCGGAGGATACATTTACTTCGTAAATGGCAGGTGCAATGTCAACAACTTAAGGAAAAATGAGAGTTTAAATTTTAAAAAAACATCAATCAAAATGGCAGATAAGATGCATGAATACTTAACTCTATCCTAAGTATAAAGGCATTGATATTTTTTATAACCTGTTAAGTTGTTGACATTGTGGCAGGTGACCCCTGGACGATAGGGTGTCTTTATAAATAAAGGATATCAGTGTTTTTGTTTGCCACCTTAGATGTAGAATACTTATCTGTTTATATATAAAAAGGATTGAAAAGATGACTTTTCACCCCTGTAATTCTTTTAATTGATCAAACTTTTTAGAGGCATCTGAATAACCTAATTCATAAATGTTTTTTAGTTTACTAACATCCTTTTCAAACCGACTAATCTCTAATGGCGAAGAAGGGGCAATGATGGTTGCTTTCCCTTGTTGTTCAAGTTCTTTAATGAATTTAAGTGTTTCATTATACATGAGATGGCGATTATCTAACGCTTGAATTAAATTTGGATAAGCTTTTAACACTTTTGAATAAATAAATCGGAAGCTTTCCGGTTTTTTTATATAGTTACGATCACGAGTTAAGACAATAATCACATGATCACAACCATCTTTTAACGCTTGTTTAACCGGAATCGAATCTGTTGTTCCACCATCTAAATACAATCCGTTTTGGTATTCAATAATAGGTGAAAAAACGGGAATAGAAGAGGATGCTTTTAAGATGGTGCTATCATGATCAAGATGAGTTTTATCAAAGTAAACCGGACGACCAGTTAAGACATCAGTCACACCTAATTTATATTCACTTGGAGAACTTAAAAAAGTCTCATAATCAAAAAGATCAAGTTGATGTGGAATCTCATCAAAAATAAAATCCATTCCAAATAAAGATTTAGTTTTAATAAAATTAGATAAACTTAAGTATCTTTTATCACTAATGTAATTTGTATTTACACGATAATTTCGACCTTTTTGTTTAGAAAGATATGAGACTCCATTACAAGCACCTGCTGAAACTCCGATGACATAATCAACAAAAATTTTTTGATCAAGAAAGTAGTCTAAGACACCACTTGTATATAAACCTCGCATGCCTCCGCCTTCTAAAACTAAACCTACCTTCATATGAACGCTCCTTTAAACTCATATTAATAGTAGTATTCTAACGAAAGGAATTTGAAAAGAGTGATGTTTTTTGTCGAAGAAATCTGATTTCTAAACACTTCATTTTGTCCTGTGTTTCAAACATATGTTAAAATGAAGAGGAGTTAAAGAAAAAGGAGGTTTAAAACATGCCTCGATTTAAGAAGGTGTATATTGAAATCACGAATCGTTGTAATTTAAAGTGTGACTTCTGTCCTAGTGCAACACTCGGGCGCCATGGACGAGTGATGACAGAATCTGATTTTATTCATATATTAAATGAAGTTAAGCCGTATACTAATTATTTATATTTTCATTTATTAGGTGAGCCATTTTTAAATCCACGAATTGAACGCTTTTTACAATTAAGTCATGAAGCGGGAATGCAAGTCAATCTAACGACGAATGGGACGCTTATTCAAAAAGTAGAAGACATATTAATTAAGGCACCCGCATTAAGACAAGTTAACTTCTCTATTCATTCTTTTGAAGCAAATGAACAAAATGGGACACTCGAAGATTATTTATTAAAGATTGCTAATTTTATTGAACGTATTCAAGCGGTTAAGCCTGTGTATTGTAACCTTCGCTTATGGAATATGGATGCGGAAGAATTGAAGGCGAAAAATTCATTAAATCAACACATTTTAAGTTTAATTGAGCAAGCTTTTCACTTAGATTATCGTTTAAGTGAAAAGTTACAAGAGACGCATAATATTAAGATTAAAGATCGAGTCTTTATTAATATGGCGGAAAAATTTGAATGGCCAACCTTAGAACGAGATGTCATTAGTGAAAAGATGTTTTGTTATGGACTTCGTGATCATATTGGAATTCAAGCTGATGGAACCGTTGTGCCATGCTGTTTAGACAGTGAAGGAAACATTCCACTTGGGAATATTCATAAAACGCCGCTTCAACAGATTTTAGAGAGTGAACGTGCTAAGAATATGTATGATGGGTTTTCACGCCGATGTGCCGTAGAAGAACTTTGTAAACGTTGTGGCTATGCGAAAAGATATTAAAGGAGTGCTAGGATAAGATGATTAGACCGATTATGAAAGATGTTTTATTTTTAGCTGAAAAGTCAGAACCAGCGACGAAGGCTGATTTAGGTGTAGTTGAAGATTTAATGGATACATTAAGAGCCAACCTTGATGGTTGTGTAGGGATGGCTGCAAATATGATTGGTGTGAAAAAGCGTATTATTGTATTTGCAATAGGTGAGATGATTGTTCCTATGATTAATCCAGTCATTTTAAAACAAGAAAAAAGTTATGTGACGGAGGAAAGCTGTTTATCATTAACAGGGGTTAGACAGACGACTCGTTATGAGACAATCGTCGTTGAATATTTAGATAAAGACTTTAAAAAACAAAAAGGAACGTTTACTGGCTTTGTCGCACAAATTATTCAGCATGAGATTGATCATTGTAATGGAATTATTATCTAAAGCTAAGTCTGTAATAGTATTTAAAAAGGGTTAGTGAAATAAAAGACAAAAAAACTTATCTGAAAGCTTTCGGATAAGTTTTTTTATTGGGTTCTGTTTTAAAATTTAATCTATTTTTTCTTTTTATAATCTAAAGCAAGACCAATAGCAACACCTAAACATAATCCTGTTGCTAATTGGTTAATGATTATTCCAAATATAAGTCCTATTCCTATAAAAAGTGGAAAATAGTAATTACTAGTTTTTTTATCATTGTTTTGACTCATAACATTCACCTCTATGAATTTATAAAAGATGTAATAGTTTGCTGATTGCATTATTGTGAAACGTTCCTAATTTATACTAGATCGATTATTTGTACAATTTTTTGTTGTTTTAAGTGAATGCTACTGTTCTTGTTTGATGGCATTAATTGAGCCCACTGTATAATTAGCGTACGACAATACAGCGGTTCTTTCTATCTTAATGGACTTAGGTTTAGATTTAAATAACTCAATAAATCATTTGTTGTATTTATTTAACTTTGTATAAAGTTTTTAAGTTTAAAGCTTCCAGCGCTTAAAAAGACCATCCCAAATAAGAAGATAATAAATAAATTTGGCCAAAGTGTAAAGTTTAGTGCGGCATCAAAGGCCCAGTAGATTGGAAATAGCTTTGCAATGTTAGTAGCAAAGGCTGAACTAATTCCTAAATTAAATATATCAAGTGGAAGTATTGACAAAATAAATCCAACAAGGGTGTACATAATAATCACTATTTCAAGAAGATTCGGATGTTTAAAAATTCGAGTTAAAAAGATGACTAAGCTTGAAGCAACAAAAGACATCGTAAACATTAAAAGTAACGGTAGAAAAACATTAGGAATTGAAACATCTAAAATTAACGTTCCTAAATAATAAACAATCGTAAAACATATCCCTTGAACTAAGCACATCGCTAAGACAAGTCCACCAAAAATCTGGTGATCTTTATTGGCTGTACTCAATGTTCGATGTAAAATCTTTTGCTGTTTTAGTTGCTGAACATCACGAGCCAGTGTAGCAGCTGCAATAAACATAAAGTAAATAATCATCACAATAAACATCGTAAACGACATGTCAGTATTATTTTCTTTAGATTCGATTACTGTTTTTGTAGGATTAATATCTTCTAGTTGATAGTAATCTTTTAACCAACTTTTAATTTTTGCCTCGACAGCTAATTCAGTTTCAGCTGTTCCAGCTGCATTCGTTGTTTTGTAAATCGTTAAATTTGGTTTTAATCCATTCGCTAACTTCTCAGAAAAAGAGGAGGGAATGTAAATAACACCAGCTAACTCATTAGACTTTAATTCATTTAATGCTGTCGATTTATCATTCAAATAGATGTATTGATCCTCAACTTGTAAATCTTCAAGTAAGGCTGTTTCATAAGACCCTTTTGTTTCTAAAATGAAGGCTACCTTCGGTATTAAATTATTATTATCACTATCAGAAGAGAAGAGACTCCCAACGACTAAAAGAAGTGGAACAGGTCCCATCATTAAGAGTAAGATGGGATTTTTAAAATAGCGTTGAATATGAATTAATGCAAGCTTAAACATAGATTAGACCTCCCACCAATGATATTTTTCTTTTAAACATGTTAGACCATAAAGTGTTAAACCGATGGCAAGGACAATGAGGAAAGGAGACTGAATACTTTCCCATGTTCCAACTAAGATATATTGATTAAACATTTGAACAATAAACTGAGAGGGAGATAAAAATTGCAGTTGTTTCATCGGCATAAACGATCCCCCGACGAAAATTTGAATGAAAAATAATAAATAAGAAATTAAGTATCCATACTTAGAAGAAAAGAAGTTTTTAATAAAGGATCCAATGCTAACGGTAAATAAACTTGTTGCTAGTACAATAAGCATGAGTAATCCGAATGAACCTGTAAATGAATAACCGATTAGACGATAAAATAACACATAAATAAATAATAGGATGAAGCAATAAATAAGATTACCGATAAAGTCATAATTAAACATAGCTAAGCGTGTTAATGGAATTGCTGAAAATCGTTTATTTAAGCCGAGTTCAGCTGTTTTATATCCCGCTGCGGTAAAATTTAAAATCATCATGAAGATAAAAAACCCCATCATCGAAATAGAGTAGTATGTATGAGAGTTTATTTGTAAAGGTGTATCAACATACTCAGACGTCAGACTGGATTTATTATAAATTAAAGAAAGGATATCTGATGTTTCGTCTGAGAGATTTACCATGAACTGCTCGTGATATTGATTAAGTAACTGTTGCAGGGTTGAAAGAGAAAGTGCATGATTATTTTTAGATTCTTCCTTAGTAAGTACAAGCGTATTTTCTATTTGATTTAGTAACGCTTCTTCATATCCTTTTGGAATTGTTAATGTTACTTGAAGTGATTCATCTGAAATTTCAATATAAGGTTGTAATGATTCATCTGATAAGAAAGTGATAAATTGGTTAGAGAGTGTTGACTGATCTTCATCAATAATTTGAATACGGATAGGCTCAATGTTATTTGGATTTTCAAATAGCATCGTCATCATATTTCCCATTAAAAAACCGATAAATAAAGGAAGTCCAATCATATATAAGATCGTCACTGGAAACTGCTTAACCATCACTTTTAAGTTAACATAAACCCATGTTAGTAATCTCATTTTAATTCCTCCTAATCACGTAATGACTTACCAGTTAACCATAAGAAGACATCTTCAAGGCGTGGTTGTTCATAACTAATGCTTTGTAACTGAACATCAGCTTCTTCTAATGTCGTAATGACAGAAGCTAATTTAAATGATTGATTAATAGTTAATGAGAGTTGGTTTGACATCTCATCTACTGCTAAGACGCCATTAAGTTGTTTGAGATGAAGCACGATATTAGCATTAGAATGATTTAAATTTAAGATAACTTTTGTTTGTTCAGCGGATAAAGATTTAATTTGTTCTTTACTACCATAAGCAATTTCTTTTCCTAAGTCGATAATAAAGACTTTTGAACAAAGCTCTTCAATCTCTTCCATATAATGTGATGTATAAATAATTGTTGTATTATTTTGTTGATTCATGTGACGGATAAATTCAAAGATGTGATTGCGTGATTGTGGGTCAACTCCAACTGTCGGTTCATCCATAATTAATATTTGAGGATGATGCATAATAGCTGCTGCAATATTGAGGCGACGTTTCATTCCACCAGAGAATTTTTTAACTTTTTGTTTTCGATGATCACTTAATCCTGTCACTTGAAGAGCTTCCTCAATACGTTGTTTTAATACTTTTCGACTTAACCCATAAAGTGAACCGAAAAATTGTAAGTTATCATATGCATTCATCTCTTCGAACAAAGCCAGCTCTTGTGGGACAAGCCCAATTAAAGATTTTGCTTCGATGGGATTTTTCTTAATATCATAGCCCCCAATCTCAACGGATCCATTTGTGGCATCAATCAATGTCGTCATAATATTAATTAATGTAGATTTTCCTGCTCCATTAGGACCAATTAATCCAAAAATTTCACCTTTCTCAATTTCAAAATTGATATTATCAAGCACAAGTTTATCATTAAAACGTTTTGTAATATTTGAAACTTTAATCATACTCATAACCTTTCCTCCTATGGTACTTGTCTTATAGTTCTAGTATAGCCACACCAACCCTCAAATTCCACAACCATAAGTCACCAAACACCATGACTTAAGTCATGGGTTCCCTGGCGATTTCGAAGAAATCTATTCCTCAACTGCTAGGGAATAGGTTCCCTGCGCCATGTGGCACGCTCGAAGAGTGGGATCATGGCTCTCCTCCGCTGGTAGGGTATGGGTTCCCTACCGCACGTAGCGAAGCTCGTGAATTTTCTTAATTAGCAGAGTTTTTTTCTCAACAAATAGATGAGTTTATATAGAAGTAGCGCTAAGCTTTTCATAGCCGAAAAATGTTTAGTGTGACTATCGTTAGCCTATCTACTAAAAAGACTAATCAACTAAGTCTATTTTTAAAAATGTGAAAGATATTTCGCTATACATATAGATGTAATCTTTTCGACAGTTTCTTAAGGATTCTCTTTGTTTTGACGGTTTTCACGTGATGCCTTTTGCTGTTAAATGTTAATTACTTTCATTAAATTTCTGTATTTCTCAATAGGTGTGGTTAAAATTGCCAAATTTATGTATATTATTGTTATCATTATTTTAATTTAAGGGGGGGGATTCATAATGGCTAAGAAATCGAATACACTGATGGCTCGTCTCATTTTAGCTGGATTAGCGGCAACGACTTCATTAACTATAACTAAAGCACATGATGTAACTGAATTAACCTCTTTTTCTTCTAGCGTAGGTGTTAATCAATCTAATCAAAGATACTACACAACAGGAGGACCTATTGATGCAACATTAGCAGATGAGCAAGGAATCGTAAAAATGTTGAAAAATGAGGGCAAAATTTCATCAGAGGCAAGTGCATATGAAACACATGAAGCCTATGAAGCTTATATGAAAGAAATTGCTAAACAAAATGATGTGACGTTAAGTAAAGAAGAACGTGAGTTACAAGCTAAACAAAGTAAATCTTTATTACCTGCTTTTAATTCACGTCGTAGTGATGAGGTCACAAAATTAAATGTCTTAGCGATTATGGTTGAATATAGTGATTATAAACATGGGCAAATTCAGCCAGACGAAACGACACTTTATTATGACGATTACTCTAAAGAGCATTATCAAAATATGTTATTTGGTGATGACGGTTACACAGGTCCAAACGGTGAAAATTTCATTTCAATGAAGCAGTATTATGAAGAGCAGTCTGGAGGAACTTTGATTATTAATGGAACAGTTACAGACTGGTATACTGCACCAGAAACGGCTGCGTATTATGGAGCATCGACAGATGAAGCAAATGATGCTCGCCCACGTGAACTTGTGGCAGATGCCCTAAAAGAATTAGCAAATGATCCATCGATTAATTTAGCTGATTTTGATAAGATTGATCGTTATGACTTAGAGGGAGATGGTAATTACCATGAGCCAGATGGGATGATTGACTACTTATTAGTTATTCATGCCGGTGTTGGAGAAGAAGCAGGTGGAGGTTCACTTGGTAGTGATGCCATCTGGTCACATCGATGGACACTGGGAGGATTGTACTCAATACCCGGAACTGAGTATCAAGATGATGAAGGAAACACTCGAAATTATTATGCTTATGATTATATTATTAACCCAGAAGATGGATCTGCCGGTGTATTTTGTCATGAGTTCGGTCATGATTTAGGCTTACCTGATGAATATGACACGCAATATAGCAGTGGAACAAGTGAACCGATTTCTAGATGGTCACTCATGTCTTCAGGAAGTTGGAGCGGGACGATTCAAGGAACAGAACCAACAGGAATTAGTCCATATAGTCGACAAATTTTACAACAGACTTACGGTGGGAACTTCCAAAATCAAACTGTCCTAAATTATGATGAGTTGACGTCTAAAGGGACAACGATTCAGTTGAATTCAGCGAGCCAAACAGGAGAAGTGATTCGGATTAACTTGCCAGATTTAGAAATCCCAATTACAACACCAGTTAGTGGGGAGTATGTTTATTGGAGTGGGAAAGGAGTCGATGGAACTAACCTTTATCATACTTTAACAACGACAGTTGATTTATCCTCTGCAACCAATCCAGCTTTTCAGTTCAAAGCTTGGTATGATATTGAAGAAGGATGGGATTTTGCATATGTACAAGTCAAAGAAGTCGATAGTGAGATTTGGACGATTATTCCAGGTAACATTACAACAAGTAACCATGACCCGGAAGCTGAAATCATTGTTCCGCATGGACTTACCGGAACCTCTGATGGCTGGGCTGATATTTATTTTGGTTTGAGTCAATATAACGGTAAAGAAGTAGAAATTCAATTAGTGTATGCAACAGATAACTACACATATGGACAAGGAATTTATGTTGATGATCTTATGGTTTTAGATCATGAAGAAGTATTATTTAGTAATGAGGCTGAATCTATTGATAACGTTGTTTTAGATGGATTTATTCATGATAAAGGTGTCCAATATGCAACGAATTATTATTTAATTGAATGGCGCACACATACAGGAGTAGACGTGGGATTAGCACATAATTCTGTTTTAGGAACTAATTTTGCTTATGATGAAGGAATGGTTGTTTGGTATGTGAATGAATATTACACTGAAAACTGGGGAGCCTCTCACCCAGGTGGTGGATTCTTATCTGTCATTGATGCGGATCAGCGTAATATTCAATGGATTTGGGATGATCAAACAACAACTTATGCAAGTAATGTTTATCAGATGCATGATGCGGCGTTTAACTCAAAAGGAGGAAGTAAATTTGTCGTTGATGCTAGTGACTATTATGGGCGTCAAGCCGTGGATAAATACGGTTCCGCTACACCACACTTTAAAGATAAAACAGATTACATGAACCAAGAGTTGCCGACACTTGGTTCTAAGTTACAACAATTAGGAATTACGGCTCAAATTACAGCATCAAAAGGGGATAGTGCCATAATTAAAATCAGTAAAAAATAAACTTTTTGTTGATAATAAGTCTTTTAATGAAATCAAAATAGCCATCAATATAAAGAGAAATAGGTTGTATAAAAATAAAAGATCACAGCTATAAAAAAATGACCTGCCCAATATG
>JAUMTV010000112.1 GCA_030531025.1 Turicibacter sp. | reverse complement strand
TTTATTAGTTTATCACGTTCAACTCTTTCTGTCAAACACTTTTTAAACTTTTTTTTCGAAACTTTTTCGTTTCTTTTGTTTTTTCGTTTGCCGCTCTTATCGACTTCTTTATATTAACATCTCTGTCGAACATTGTCAAATATTTTTTCAAAGTTTTTTTGTTTTTTCTGAGATGTATCATTGTCGCTTATTGGCGACTTGATTATATTATCACCATTATAATTTAATGTCAATAACTATATATTATTTTTTATCTTATTTTAAGCAAAAAGAATAAAAGACCCTTTTAGGTCTTTTATCTAAACTAAATTCTCAGGATTTAAGCATTCTAGTTCCGGTAGGACAAATCGTCCATTTTCTCGAACAAGAACATCATCAAAGTAGATTGATCCTCCTCCATACTCTGGACGTTGAATTAATACTAGATCCCAGTGGATTGCAGAACGGTTTCCGTTATCTGCCTCACCTTCATAAGCTTGGCCAGGTGTGAAGTGTAGACTACCATCTATTTTTTCGTCAAATAAAATATCACCCATTGGATGCTTTATGAGTGGGTTTACTCCAATAGCAAACTCTCCAACATAACGAGCTCCTTCATCGGTATTAAAGATTTCATTCAGTTTATCTACATGATTATCCGCAGATGCATTTATAATCTTTCCATCTTTAAATTCCAATCTTACATTATTGAAGACTGTTCCTTGATATGGGCTTGGCGTATTATATTGAATAGTACCATTAACACTTTCTCGTACTGGTGCTGTGAATACTTCTCCATCTGGAATGTTACAATCTCCTGCACAAGGGACGGCTTGTAACCCTTTAATTGAAAATGTTAAGTCAGTTCCTGGTCCTGTAATTCTAACTTTGTCAGTTCTCTCCATTAATGATTTTAAATTCTTCATTGCCTCATTCATTTTTGAATAATCTACCAAACATACATCTAATAAGAAGTCTTCAAATTGCTCTAAACTCATTTTTGCTTTTTGGGCTAAAGCTTTAGTTGGGTAATTTAATAATACCCATTGTTTAGTATTAACAATTAAATTAGACACAGGCTTTCCTACTTTTGCTTGCATAACTCTAATATCTGTTGGAACGTCACTATATTCTGAATCATTTTCATCTGCAAATACAGAAATAAACGCATCGATCTCTTTATATTTTGCTAAGTTCCATTCTGTTACCTTTTGCATACGTTCTTCTGTATTTCCTAAAGATAGCTCTCGACCAATTTCATCATCTAAAATCTCAATATGAGGATACGCTCCGATACGATATGTATGCTTAATTAATTCTTTAATTAATGGTTTTGCCGAATAATTTCCTTTGATTAGGACATGTTGTCCCGCTTCTACTTTATTTGAATATTCTAATAACATCTTAGCTAATTTTTGTAATCTTGGATCACGCATGTTTTCACTCACCTTTTTAATAATCTATTTTTATAGACATAGTACCAATGTTCTGCAAAACCAGGAGCAAAAGGCCCTCGTCTTGTTTTAATCATTTGAATGAGAATCTCCAATTGTTGATTAATAATTTCTTGTACTTCTTCAGAGTATCCCATTTCTATAATGTGTCTTCTATATTCATCCTCATCTAAGACTTTATAACTTAAGTCTGGAAAGACTTTGACATCTAAATCATAATCAATATATTTTATGGTCTCTTGATCATACACAAATGGAGAGCTAAGATTACAATAAAAATATACCCCATCTTTACGAAGCATACATAATACATTAAACCAATATTGGCTATAAAAATAGCCAACGGCTGGCTCCCTTGTATACCATGTTCTTCCATCAGACTCCATTACTAATGTTTTATTATTAGCCCCAATGACAACCTCATCTGAAACATCTAAGATAGTGGTCTCATGCCAAATCCGATGAATTTTAGAGTTGTGTTTGTAGCTATGAATTTCAACAGTTTGTCCAACCTCCGGATAATTCACCTCTCATCCCTTCTTTCCCTGCACTACTTTATCCCTATTAATGTATTATTTTACCATAAATACGATTTTTAATCATGGGTTAAAGGTAAGAAGTTATCTTTTTATACAAATATGGCACAGATTCAAACGCATAAATCTTTTCTGCGCACTCACCATTGAAATGAATTAGAATACATGGAACTGACATAATCTCAAAATCATTTGCTAAATCAGCATGATAATTTAAATTAATTTGAGCTATAATTAATGTTGGCATTGCAGCTTTAATAACTTCTAACATTTTCTTGGCGACATGACAAGTTCCACAGGTTGGTGTATAAGCCAATGTAATAACTAACTTCTCTTGTTGCCATAACTCTTTTAAGCCTTTGTAATCTATAGTCGTTAATTCTTGAATTACTTTTTCCATGATGTTTCGTAAACCGCCTCTTTAAAACCAATCGTTACTTTTTCATCATTATAGGCTAATGGACGTTTAACTAACATTCCATCACTAGCTAATAACTCATAACATTCTTCTTCACTCATCGTTGGAATTTTATCCTTTAAATTTAATTCGCGATACTTCATTCCACTTGTATTAAAAAATTTCTTAATTGGCTCACCAGATTTTAAATGTAATTGTTTAATTTCTTCTTTTGATAATGGTTCTTCAACGATATGTCTAATATTTGCTTCCACCTCATTATCTTTTAACCACTTTACTGCCTTTTTACATGTCGTACATTTTGGATAAATTAAAATATTCATTTTATTTCCTCCTTTTTTCTTTTTCTTAATTATATCTAAATTTTTACATCATGTCAGTTACTTTAACTTAAACAAAAAAACGATCAATCTGATCGTTTTTTTGTTTTATGATGTAGTTTGTAGTCGTGTTGAGTAGTTTAATAGTTTGATTTATTATTTAGTTTGACCTAATTGTTGTTGAGCCATTTTTACTAATCGTTTTGTGATTTCTCCACCAACTGAACCGTTTTGGCGAGATGGTGTATCTGCACCTAATTGAACACCAAATTCATTTGCAATTTCTGCTTTCATTTGATCAATTGCATTTTGTGCACCTGGTACTAATAATTTATTGTTGTTTGATTGGTTTGACATGTTTGTCACCTCCTGACAATCTTAATATGTGCACTTTCGACAAATTAATACAATATAATTAAATTTTTTAAACTTTTTTAAAAGTTCTAAAAGATAAAAAAGAGAGAATAACTTCTCTCCTTTTTTGTGCATGTACTTACTTGATTAATAACTATTTAGTTTGACCTAATTGTTGTTGAGCCATTTTTACTAATCGTTTAGTAATTTCTCCACCAACTGAACCATTTTGACGAGATGGTGTATCTGCACCTAATTGAACACCGAATTCATTTGCAATTTCTGCTTTCATTTGATCAATTGCATTTTGTGCACCTGGTACTAATAATTTATTGTTGTTTGATTGGTTTGACATGTTTGTCACCTCCTGACAATCTTAATATGCGCAGTTTCGACAAACAAATACAAAAAAATCAAAATTTTATATAAATTTATATTTTTTTTAAAAAGTTATTTAAGATCAGAAATATGAATCGCCTGATTTCTAACTTCAGATGGTATTGAAACATTATCTGTTGATTTAGTTAAGTCAGCTGATAATCTAAATGTCATCGATTGAATTTCTTCCTGTGAAATTTGAGAAGCTAAATTCGAATAACTATCCATAATGTTTTGGATTAACTTTTGGCAGCCTTCTATATAATCAACTTCAACTTTTAAAATTTGTTTTTCTTTTTTATTAATAGTGACTTTATAGTTTAAGTTCTCTGCATTTTGTAGCAAACTTTCAAAATGTATGGAATCTGATACACTTAATATATTGCTGATTAATTCTTTGCTCAAAAAGTCTGCTTCATGAAATGGTAGTTGAAAAGCAATAACTTGAAGTTGCTCATTATCTTCTATAACTTCGATGTAGTCATCTGACATTTGAAGTTTTGATTGCCTATATTGTTTTGGAATTTGATTGAATACTGTAAGTGAAACATCAGACGACTCCTTAAACCATTGCCCATGATTTAGGTTCATATATTTCATATGTTCAGCTAAATCTACATATTGATTTAATTCTACAGTCATCGGTGAAACACCTTTACCATTTAGTTTCATTAAATAGTTAAGAGATAATACTGCTTCTTCTTCATGTTGAGAAAAAGTTCCATTCCCCTCAAGATTCATTTCATATCCTAAAAGATTATAATAACTTTGTAACTGAATATTGTAACTAGATACATCAAGTGTATGATCAACTACTGTCTCTAAAAACTGCAATTGACGATAGTTTTTGTATCGCTCAGTTTTAGTGATCCAGTAACCACATCCAACTGATATAATGAGTATCAAACTAAGTCCAATGAGATGATTTCTTTTCATGTTCAATAATTCTCCCCTTTTTGTTTATTTTACCATATTAATAAATTTGTCAGATGATTGTTTTTTTTGTATTTATTCGTTATAATGTCTAGCGAAAGGTCGGTGAGTGTATGAAAAAGATCTTAGGTTGTATCCGTAAGGCAGATCAAGATTTTTCTTTAATAGAAGAAGGAGATAAAATTGCTGTTGGGGTAAGTGGTGGAAAAGATAGTATGACACTATTATACGCACTACACTTATATCAAAAATTTGCTCCTGTGAAATTTGAATTAGTAGGAATCACATTAAAATTAGGATTCCCTGGTATGGACTTTAATCCTGTTGTTGAATTCTGTAAAAAACACGGTATTGAGTATCATTTAGTTGATACAGAAGTTTATGAAATCTTAAAGTTAAATGGAACGCCAGATGGAAAGATTCCTTGTTCATTATGTTCTAAGTTCAAAAAAGCTATCTTAATTAAGAAAGGGACTGAGCTTGGATGTAATAAAATTTCGATGGCGCATCATGCTGATGATGCTGTGGAGACGTTAGTGATGAATACGATGTACAATGGGTTCTTATCAACGTTTAAGCCTAAAATGTACTTAGACCGTACTGATGTTACGTTTATTCGTCCACTTGTTTATTGTTATGAAGATGATATTATTGCGGCGGCAAATCGTCATGTTCCTATCGTGCCAAGTACATGCCCTATGGATAAGCACACAAGTCGAGAAGATGTTAAGCAATTATTAAAGAAATTATACGCTGAGTATCCAATGGCAAAACAAAATATGTTAAATGCATTATCTAATGGTAATCGAGTTTCATTATTTAATGACTTTAATGATAAAGAATAAGTGTCGTGAAATCACGACACTTATTTTAATGTGAGCTTTTGGATTCCTTGTTTTGTATAAATCGCTAGTTTATGTTCTTCATAGAAAAGGTAATCCACTTGCTCTAGTTTATAAAATTGATGATTTTCCAATTCTTTCATTAACCACTCTTCATTTTTCCCTAAGCTTTGAAGTGCCTTAGGTTTGATTTGTCCTGAAATAACGAGTGCTAATGGGAAAGTTTTAGTTGGTAATTTCTTTTCAAAGATAGTGAGTTTCCCATTTTTCTCGATAATTCCGTACTGAACGTCTTCCGGGGCTACTATGTTTTCTCCACGAAGTAGCATCATAAAGTCATCGAGATCAATACGTAATTTTTTTAATTCGCTGTAATCGATGCTTCCATTTTTAATGACCATCGATGGTTCACCTTCAACAATATCACGTACTTTAGGATGGTTAATCTGAACTTTAGCCATTATAATTTGAAGAGCAACGATAACTAGTACACCACCGAGTGCATCCATCCAGTATTGTTCTTCAACGATTCCACCTGCCGCGATATTGGCAATTAAAATATTGATAACAACATCTACGGTACTCAGTTGGTTGATTTCACGTTTACCCATGATTTTATAGCATATTAGTATGATCACATAAAATAAGGCGGCTAATAATAAAGATATCAATACTTGCAACATAAAAAAATCCCCTTTAGAAAAGTTTATCTTTTCTATTATGGGGATTTTTTATTTATTATATACAAACTCCGCGATGGTAGTGTCCTTTTGTGTAATTATCTGAGTTCTTGTACTGAGCAAGCCAGTCAGAATCAATTTTACCTATTTGAAGGGCTGATTGGTAAGCATGGATGGCTTGGCTCATAGTTGCTTCGTTTTCATTTGTAAATTCTAAGCGAAAGCTTTGAACGCCCATTTTTTGTAGTTCTGATAAAAATTCGATGAGGATGAGGTGTTGCGAGTTGAAGATTTCTGTGATGCAGTTTCCAGTGCGAAGTAATGGTAAGATTTTATTTTTGCGATCGCGTAATCCAAATGGAGTGTTTAGGCACATGCGACAGAATTCTTGTTGATTTAAAAGTTTGACTGGACAGTGTTTCGTAATCATCATTGGGATGCGTGTGTAGACAATCATTTCTGTTGGAAGTGGGGATTGTTTAAGGAGTCCACGCATTTGTTTTTGGTTGATTTCGTATGATAATGTGACTTGTGATACACCAAGTTGTTTTAAGGCTTCGATGCTTTGAACGTTGTTTGTGTTGAAAGCGAAGTCTGTTAGGAAGGTATATCCTTTGTTTTCTAGGGCGTGATACATTCCATATTCACCAAGCATAATGGTTTGAAGTGATAAATTTTCGATGATTTGTGTTGCTTGTTCGATTTCAGAATCATCTATGATACGTGGCAGTTGTGGGATGATGGTTACGCCGTGTGCCTCCCCTAGTTCAACTGCTTTTTTTAGTGTTTTGATATCTTTATAGTAAATCGTTTGAATTCCATGATTCAAAACAGTTTGTAATTGCTTGAGATTACGAACACTGATTGTAAGTTGTGGGATGATTGCTGTTGCTTCTAATCTTGAAATGGTTGGTACGACTTCAGAGTGTTGGCGATCACGGTAATGTTGCGTACGATTTTGTTCAAGTTTTTCTAATAGTTCACGACGGATTTTATTGATGACTGAGATTGGCATGGTAATCCCTTCATCCATATTAAGATTGATGTAGGCAAATGAGAATGGCGTACTTCCTGTTTTTTCAAGTTGTTGTTTTAAACGGTCTTGGCTTAATGGCGTGTTCGTTGCTGTTTCAAACAGTTCTTCTGTTTCGACTGTGACCATGTTTGAGTCGTTGTCCCATGCCATGATTTTTAATGGTTCGCCAAGTTTGGCACTCACTTCTCCATAGATTTCAATTTTAGGCACTGATTTCTCTGTTACTTGAGCACGTTTAGCTAATGAAACAGATGTTGTTTTATAAACTTTCATGCCCTTTGATAAGGAAAACGGTACCTCTAAATCAACATGACCTGGATTGGCAAGTTTCACATCGTTTCCTTTAACAAACATTTTTTGAACTTGTAATCCTTGATCTTTATTGTTTAAACTGACAAAGCGTAATCCATCTCCAACTTCAAGTGGAGATTTTAAGTTAATAGTGATGCGTTTACCTTTGACGTTGACAACTTCTCCAATTAAGATCCCTTTATGATTTGGACGATCAGCACTCATCCAAGTTTGCCCTTTATCACCAAATAAGAATCCTTTTGTAAATCCACGGCTAAAGATTTGATCCATGTCCACATGAGTTTGTTTTGAAATTTTAACGCGACGTGTTTCTAAGTATTGGTCAATTGCTTCACGATAAGCTTTAACGACAGTTGCGACATATTCTGGTTTTTTTAGACGTCCTTCAATTTTGAATGAGGTTACTCCCGCTTCAATAAGTTCTCCAACTTCATCAATGGTTTTTAAGTCACGTGGACTTAATAAGAAGTCTCCTACATTTGAGTCAAGGGTCTCTCCTGTTGATAAATCGACTAACTCATATGGAAGTCGGCAAGTTTGGGCACAAGCCCCACGATTTCCACTTCGAGCCCCGATCATACTACTCATTAAACATTGGCCTGAGTAACAAACACAAAGCGCTCCGTGAACAAAGACTTCTAGATCAATATCCACGGCTTGTTTCATCGCTTTGATTTCATCTAATGTATTTTCGCGTGCGACAACGACACGGTCAGCGCCGAATTGTTTAGCAAATTCGACTCCTTTTGTGTTATGTAGTGTCATCTGTGTACTAAAGTGAAGTTCAAAGTCTGGATAAAGTTGTTTCACTAAATGTGCTACACCAATATCTTGAACGATGATGGCGTCGACATCATTTAAATATAGAAAGTGTATATATTCTTTTAACGCGTCAAGTTCCTGATCAAAAATCGTTGTATTAACTGTGACATAAACTTTAACGTTATGCAAATGGCTAAATTTAATCACTTCAATTAATTCTTCATTTGAAAAAGCTGCTTCTTTTCGAGCTCCAAAGGCTGCTCCACCAACATAGATGGCATCAGCTCCGTTAGTAACGGCTGCTAGTAATCCTTCACGATGACCAACAGGTGCTAATAATTCAATAGTTGACATTTGATCCGCTCCATTTTTTATAATTTATTTCATTGTAACATACTTAGGATAGTCGACCAATGACCAATTTTTTAGAATTTTTATAAGTCTCTTGTAATAATGACATAATTTCTGTAAAAAAATATATACTAGTCATTCTATAATATTGTATTAGCTTGTCGCATAGTATAAAATATTAGAGTTTAATGTATTAACATTCTTTAAGAAATCAGGTGAAGAAGATGAGTAAGGAACCAAAAAGTCCGAATCAAACAAGTGTGAAAAAGAAGAAACCGAAAAAGTACGGCTGTTTAAAAGGAATTTTAATTTTTATATTAACCTTATTAATTCTAGGTGGAGTTGTGTACGGAGCAGCACATGTGATGCTTTCCCGTCTGGACCGTGAGGAGTTAGATGATTTAAATGTATCTCAAGAAGTTTTAGATCTCAAAAAAGGTATGGGGGTGATGAATATTGCATTATTCGGGGTTGATTCACGTGATGATGCTTATACAAATACTCGCTCAGATGCTATGATGGTCTTTTCATTCAACAGTAATACGAACCAAGCTTATTTAACATCTGTTGTCCGTGATACGTTCGCTTATATTAATGAAGATCATGGATTTGAAAAAATTAATCATGCTTATGCTTACGGAGGCCCAACTTTAGCTGTTCAAGCGATTAATCAAAACTTCGATTTAGATATTCAAAAGTATGTGACAGTAAACTTTAATGCAGTTGAACATATTATCAATAAGCTAGATGGGGTTGAGGTTGATGTGCAAGACTATGAACTTCAAGAGTTAAACCGTGTCATTAATGAAATGAATCATGAAGTGAGTGGCGAAGAAGCCGCCCTCCTTGAAGGAACAGGGGTTCAAACATTGAATGGTCGTCAAGCAGTTGCTTATATGCGAATTCGTAAAGTTGGGAATGGGGATTACGAACGCATGGAACGTCAACGTCGTGTCATTACGTTAGTCGCACAAAAAGCTTTCTCATACAATAAAGTTAAGTTATTAGGATTAATGAATGATTTCTTACCTTATATTCAAACAAACTTAACGACGAACGAAATCATTTTACTTGGAACACAATTATTACTTAGTGGAGAACGAGAAATTGAGCAACTTCAACTTCCACAAACGGAGTTAAGTTATGGATCAATTTTAAATGATGGACTATACTACTTAGTGCCAGTCACACTTGAAGAGAATGTAGTTGAGTGGCACGATAAAGTTTATGGAACTGATCGCTATACTCCAACTAGTGGTGTGATGAATATTAATCAAAAAATTATTAATTACACTGGATTATATTAATTCAGAAGCTCATAAGAATAAATTGTATTCTTATGAGCTTTTTTATATATTACATATTTTAACAGTGCTTATCTATATATAGACAGAAATAAAATCTACATTTATCACGACACACTAAATGTTTGATAGTTGTGCCG
>JAUMTV010000111.1 GCA_030531025.1 Turicibacter sp. | reverse complement strand
AAAGCACGATAAGGAAAATCAAAAAGTTTACAACCTAATTGCTTACAACAAAGATTTAATTACGATTTTAGGTGTTACGATTGATAAGAAAAAGAAAGACATTCACGAACAACTAAACTTAGAAGTCAATACTGTTTTTAACAATGCATCTCATAAGAAGTCAAAAGAAGTCATTATTGATGAAAATTATAATTATAAGATACGTGATAAAAATACAGGTAGTGAAGCATTAAGTGAAGGGGAGTCGATTATTACGAGTCTTTCTTTAATCGCAGCGATTTTAAAGATTGCTAAAGGGCAAATGATCGCTAAAAAGGATGATTTAGATGCAGTTGTTGAATATCCTTTAATTTTAGATGCCCCGTTTGCTAAGTTAGATACAACCCATATCTCTGGGATCGCACCGTTATTACCAAAGTTCTCAGATCAGGTCATTTTATTTTCAATTGATCAACAGTTTAAAGGAGCCGTTGAAGAATCAGTTAAAGAGGTTATCGGGAAGCAATATGAAATGATTAATCATGAAGATAAGATTGTACAATTTAAAGAAATTTAAAGGAGAATTCACATGGTTACGTATAATACTTTATCGTCTATCGAATTTTATGGGAAGCATTCAATCATCATAGATAAAATCAGTGCATCAAATGAGGAATTAGCACCAGAAGCAACCAATCCACCGTTATTTACACGAGTGTTAGATGCTTTTATTATTGCCGGACTAATTGGAATGATTAACGATAAAAAATCAACTCCAGATAAAACTAGCCCAGAAAAAACAAGAATATTTACAGAAACAGTTCAACGAAATTCACCTTATATTGATTTTTTTGCTTCAATGCCAGTTATTTTAACACAAAATATGAGTAAAGTTTCGGATATAAAAAGAGCATTTTTCAGTGAAACAAATGAAGAAGAAAACTACATGTTAACAAGAAATAGATTATTTTACGAGTATGCTCTTGGTGGACTAGAGTTACTTGATGAACATGTAATCAAACCTAATCCACATATTGCTGATGAAGAAACATCAATTTTTGATCGTTTAGAAATGTATATGAATGAGTTGGAGCGAAAGTTTAAAATCGATGAGGATTTTGTAGATCAAGATTTAATTTTTAACACAACAGAATTAGAGTTTGATATCTAAGAGAAGGAGTGATATCAATGGGATTTGGCCAACATCAAAGTTTTTACCTACGAGAAGGATGGCTACATAAGGGATTAGAAGCAATTGCTCAAGATAATACACTATTAACACAAAAAGATGCATTTGAAAAATTAGGAATTGGGAAAAATATGATTGCTGCTTTACGATTTTGGCTAGTTGCGTGTGGAGTAGCAGAATACGATGTGAAAAATAAATCATATTGCATAACTGAAATGGGGCAATTGATTTTTAATAATGACTCAAATTTAAATTTAAACTTTTCTAAGGCTCTAATTCATTATTACTTAGCTAAAAATTCTGATATCGCTGATTTGAATGGAAGTAAAAGTGCGACGATTATCTATTGGTTTTTTAATGAACTAGAAGGAACGGTGTTTGAAAAACAATTCTTACTCGATCAGTATACGAAGTGGGCTACGATGCAAAAAGGAGTATCTGAAAACTCTCTGAAGCGGGATATTGAATGTTTAATACAAATGTATGATGTTAATAACACCTATTTCGATCCTGAAGATGTTCTTCATAGCCCATTAGCTGATCTTAAATTATTAACGAAAACAGATTATATTAGTAAAATGGACGGAAATCTTTCTCTTATACCAAATGAAATCATTTTATTAAGTATTTACGATTATTTATCGGTACATGACGTGGACTCCATTACCTTAAATGAGCTAGTTAATGAGAAAACACTACCAGGTAAAATTTTTAATTTAAAACAATCAGATCTTTTAGAGGTGGTTTATTCTCTGAAAAAACAAGGATTTATAGAATTTACTCAAACAAATAACCTCGATACTATTCATCTAAAAAAACGTGATTTAAATTGTATCTCAATCATAGAAGATTATTATATGGAAAGTAGGAAATTAGATGGAACAATCATTTAAACCAAGTATCAATATAAAATACGATTTTTGTGCTAATAACTTATTAGACTACTATATTCCTACTCCTACACACATAGAAGCTATTAATTCGATTGCTCAATCTGTTTTAAAATCAAAGAATACTAATAATCATATTATCATTGGTGCTTACGGAACGGGGAAATCATTATTAGGGTTACTGATTGCAAATTTAATCTCTAATACTTTTTCTCCTAAAGAAATAAAACAATTACAGCAATCATTTTCAAAGTATGATGATTCCATTGAAAACAATATAAAAAAACTGCAATCATTAAAAATTAAGTATCTTCCAGTCTTTATAAATGGAAATGAAGGATCATTGCAAAATGCGATTTTAGTTAATACTTATCAAGTGTTAAAAAATAATAGCATTAACATTGTTCAAAATAATAAAAGTGAACAAATCTTTCAAACAATTGCTAGATGGGAGAAAGAGTTTCCGCAAACATTTGAACAATTTAAATTATTATTAAACACTTATGGAAAAACGATTAAAACATTTAGTTTAGAAATTGAATCACTTAATGAAGATACGATTGAATTATTTCAAAAGATTTATAGTCAATTAACAGCAGGTGCAACCTTCAATTATACGAATAATGATAATTTTATTCTTGAAATGGAGAATATCTTACATCAGTTAAACGAACAAGGATATGGGCTAATTTTTATTTATGATGAGTTTGGACGTTTCCTACAAACATTACCTGAGGATAAAACCTATGTGACGATGCAATATCTTCAAGATTTAGCAGAGTTATTTGATCATGGAATCAATAATGCACAATTAGTTCTTATCTCTCATAAAGATATGAGACACTATTTTGATGAAAATTCAAAATTTAGAGATGAATTTCAGCGTATTGAAAAGCGTTTTAAGAAGCAGTATATTAGTTCAAATACAAATATGTTTTTAAATATTGCGGAATGTATTATTTCTAAAGAAAGAGCGACTGATATTAACGCATTTGAATTAGAAGCACATTTAAACTTACTAAGACAATATCCTATTTTTAATCTAAACCGTACAGAACTCCAATCATTAGTTGTTGCTGGATGTTACCCGCTACACCCAATCACTTTAAGGTTATTAATGCCGCTTTCTAATATTTTTGGACAAAATGAACGAACACTTTTCACGTTCTTAGATAGTACAGAGACAAACGGCTTAAAATATTTTTTAAAAAATGAATCGGGTTATTATAAACCTTCTAAATTGTTTGACTTCTTCTTTCCAGATTTAAAAAGCATCTCTCAAATTGAAGAAAAACACGCCTTATTAAAGACGTATTTAAAAAATAAAACGAAACTGCCACAAAATAAAAACTCAGACTACTATGAGAATATGATGGAGATTTTAAAATTTATTACACTTTGGCAAATTACGAATATGAATTCTAATCAACCGTTGACAACTGAGTTCATTTCGTATGCCCAACAGTTCGATTTATCATATACGGAACAATTACTTGCTAAACTTCGAGGATTTAGAGTCATTCGATTTAATCGTTTATATTCTCAGTGGGAGATGTATGAAGGTAGTTCAGTAGATATTGATAAAGAAATTGAAAATAAAGTATTTAATCTATCTCTTACGGAAAAAATGCAATGTAATATCATTGAATCTCTGTTAGAAAAACGATTCATCACTGCTGATCGCTATAACTTAACAAAGAAAATGATTCGCTTTAGTACCATTCATGTGTTTACTGATAAAGAGATTTTAAAAGAAGATTTATCTTATCAGTTTTTAGATAAAAATTCAGATGCAAGAATTAATCTCATTATTCCAACAGATGAAGAGGTTACTAAGCTAGAGCAAAAGATCCAACAATTAAAAGAAGAATTTAATAATAATATCTTTGTTATTTACCATAAGTCTTTAACTACATTTGAAAGAGATGTTAAAAAATATTGTGCAATTAAGTCACTTTTAGAAAATTATACTTTATTAAATGAAGATTCTTTTGTTCAGGTTGAATTGCAAATTGAACTACAAGAAACGGAGTATTACTTAAAGGAGTTAATTAGTAATCTAACCTCTTTTCCTTCAAAAGCTCAGTGGTTTATTCCGCATCATGAAAGAGTGTTGATGATTCAAAGCGAGTTACAATTAAAAAACATTCTTTCGGACATGTTCTTTAGAGATTATCCATATACGCCTGTGATCAATAATGAAGCCTTTAACCGAAGAAATGTGGCTAATGTTCAAAAAAGCGCATCCAAAAAGGTTATTGATGCTATCTTAGCTTATCCGAAGCAAGATAACTATAATATTAAAGGCTTTGGTCCAGATTATTTAATTTATGCTACAACCTTTAAAAATAATGGGATTATGAATTCTGCTGATTTAGAGAGTATTACAGATATTAATTTGATCGAATTACGTGAAGCCTTAATGAAGGAATTGAAAAATAACTCTTCATTCAGTTCATTAGTGAATGTCTTTAGGGATAAACCATTTGGAATTCGAGAGCCACTTATTCCAGTTCTTCTAGTTGGATTGTTACAAGATATTTGGTCAAATATTATGTTTTTTAATCGAGGTCAGTATATTAGCAAGGTCACTAGTCATGAGTTATGTGAAATGGTGGTAAATAGTGAGGGAATAACTTATCAGGTTAATAATTTTAATGAACAAGATTTTGAATTCTTTAATCAGGTGTTAGATTTATTTAGCGGCTATATTTCAGAGCATGTTCGTGATAAATCTATTCATATTCAAGCAAGTAGTGCCTTATTAGGTTGGCTACAAAGTTTACCTAGATATACGCAAGTTTCAAGTTTGCAAACAGAAGAACTATTATTGTTTAAAACGTATATTAGACGTTTAGAAGTTGATCCAACTGATTCCCTTAAATGGTTAAAAAATCATTTAACTAATCTCAATCAATATAAAACATCATTAGACGGATGGTTTGAAGATCGAGTACAATCGATTTACAATGAAATACTAAAAGCTAATGATATGACTGATCTTTACAGTTGGGGTAAAGAAAAATATGAAACTAATAAAGATAATAAGTTCATTCAACAGTTATTAGCTTGTAAACACGAAACACCTGTGGAATTATTAAATGAGTTATCTTATTGTTTGTTTGAATTTTATGCTTCTGATTGGACAGATAGCTTTACTCAAACATTTATAAACGAAATGACTGATTTAATTCTTTCAGTCAATGAAACTGATTTTGATGAAGAAAAGTATGTTTCATTAAAACTAAATGACTCAACAAAATTTATCATGAAAACCGAATTAACACCAAGAGCTAAGAGCTTACAAGATAACTTACAACGAATGATTAATAGCTCAGGGAAACGAATAACAAATAACGAATTAGAATATATTTTATACACGATCATTAATGAGAAGTTAAATGATGTAGAGGAGGCTTAATATGTTACCTAAAGAAGAAAGAAAACCACTACACGTAGCTATGTTTAGTGGCGGTGCATCAAGTGCATATGTAGCCTATCGTATGGTACAACAAAATGGCTTAGAAAACTGTGTGTTATTCTTTACAGATACTCAGTGGGAAGATGAAGATAATTATCGCTTTATGGAAGAAGTGGCTGATTATATTGGATTAGAGATGACGTATATTGTAGATGGGCGTACACCTGAAGATGTATTTTTTGATATGGGTTATCTAGGAAACTCTAGACTTGCTAAATGTTCAGAAGAAATTAAAGTTCGTCAAACTTTAATTTATATTGAAGAAAAACGCATGGAAGGTTATGAACCTATCCTATATTTTGGGATAGGCCCACATGAAAAACATCGTGCAGAAAATTTAACTAATTTCTATGAACATTTTCCGATTGAACCTGTCGCAACGCGTTTTCCATTAATTGAAACATTTAGAGAAGATTTAGATGCTAAACATATTATTGAAAATGAATGGGGAATTAAATTACCACGTATGTATGCTCTTGGTTTTGAACACGCCAATTGTGCAGGTCGTTGTGTACGTGGTGGATATCGTCATTACGCCACACTATATAAAGTATGGCCCGACCGTTACTTAGAGCAAGAAGATATGGAACGTCGTTTCAGAGAAGAATTCAAAAAGGATGTTTCTATTTTAAAAAGAAATGGAACACGTTTTACTCTAGAAGAATACCGAAAAATGATGGATGAACAAGGATTTGAAGTCTTAGTTCAAGAAAAAGATGATGAATCCCAATCTATTCCATGTGTGTGTACCTTTTCTTAACGATTAGAATATAGGGGGAGATTTATAAAATGCTCTTAGGTGAATTATTTCAAAAAATTGATGAAAGAAAATTGGTTCTACCTAATTTTCAACGTGATCTTGAATGGAAAAAAACCAGCAAAAAGATCTAGTTGCTTCAGTTTTATTAGGATTACCTATAGGGAGTATTCTACTTTTAGAAGGAAAGTCTGATGATTTTTCTTCTAAAAGAATAGGTTACTCTACAATGATTGAAACCCCAGCAGAAGAGTGTCTATATCTATTAGATGGACAGCAAAGAATTACCAGTTTAAAAAGCTCATTTTGTGATTTTTATGATAATGAAAATTGGTTAAATATTATGGATGAAGTCTATCCAATATTAAAGAACAGATTATTCTTACGTGTTAATGCGGAAGAGGATGAAGAAGATATTTTTGGTTATGAACGATTAGTTTTCAATGAAGAGATATTTAGAAAACAAGATCCTATTGTTTTTGAAAATCGTTTGATTCATGAATCTATTGGAAAAACTTTAACAAACAAATGGTGTAATCCTGGAGTTGTTTTCAAAGAACTAACTTTCAAAGCTAATGAAACAGAAGAAAGAAAACAAAAGAGAGTTAATAATCAATTCTGTAAAGAGTGTGCAAATCGTTATTTAATTCCGTTATATTGTCTAAATCAGCATGCAGGAACGAAAAAAATCAAAAATGTATTAAATAATATAGCCAATAAAAAATTAGGAGATTTAAAAGCAGAAGCGGATGGAGATACAGACTTAATCGTTAAATATTTAGAACCTGTAAATCCTGACATCCAAGAAGATATTAATGAAATCGATGAAAATGAGTTGAATAGTCTTTGGCAACAATTAGCTTCAACATGGGTTGCTGATTTGTCTACCTATTTAGAAAAAATTTTATCATTAGATATTCCTATCATTCAATTAAAATCAGATGAAATAGGTAGAGCTGTTATTATTTTTGAAAACATCAATAGAGGTGGGACAAAACTTAGCAATTTTGATTTAGTTGTTGCTCGTGCAGCTCGAGATAAAGAATATAACTCACTAAGTTTACGTATTAAAGATACACTTGAAAGCCCACTTCCTTTACCAAAGAGTCTGACTAATCGGATACTTATGACTTCTCTAAGACCAACAGAATTGAATATTTCGAATATGACAGTTAAAGATGGGAAAGTTAATGAATCATTGAAAAATCAGTATTTAAATGTATTATCGATTTATTGTAAAGAATTGGATTATAATCTAGATTTTCAAACTGAACTAGCTTTTCATAAAACTGATATAATCTCAAGACAACGTATATTAAGTCTGACACATCATGAAATTAATAATTATACCGACTTAGTTTTAACTGGTATCAAACGTGCTTGTGCATTTTTAAATATTCGTTGTGGAGTTTCAAGAATTGAAGAATTACAATATAAGTTAATGTTAGTTCCATTAGCCAATACGTTAATTGATGATAATGTATGGAATAATGAAGCTTGTTTAAATAAACTAGAAGCCTGGTATTGGATATCTATTTTTTCAGGATTATATGCTAGAAATCAAAACGAACGTTGTTTGAAGGATGTTAATCAAATTCGTTATTATTTATATACGGATACATCAATATATAGTGAATATATGAATGCTATTTTTCAAGTTCCAGGCTATTGTGATCAAGAACTATTATTAAACCAATCTGATCAATCAATTCCAACTACAGTTCATAAAGTTTTATTACAATATTTATTATCTACTTGTCCACCTGATTTTATGGATAATATAACGCTAACCGCTTGGCAAATAACGAATGGAGAAATAAAAGTAGATGATCATCATATACGTCCATTAAAAAATGCAACTTCGCTTGGACAATCATCAAGTCAATTAAGAAAAAATCCTAAACATCCATTGAATAGTTCATTAAATAGAACCTATATTCTTTCGCAAACAAATAATAAAATTAGTGATAAGGCTCCAGAACAGTATTTTAAGGAGATTTCAAGGTTAAATTTATCCGAGCATCTCATTGAAGAAGGAGACTATCAACATCAAAATAGCTTTGATAGCGATGATCAGATGTATTCATTTGAATTAAATAATAGATATAAGCGATTACTTGATAAAATAAAAGGGGAAATTAATTCATTATTGAATTAAATAATATTATGAAAAATAAAAATAGAGAAGATTTATTAAAGTATATGCTACTAGCATTTGAAAATAATGATTATTTATCTTATCAAGAGATTGTAGATCACATAGAGTATAAACAAAATGTCTCTCTAGATTGCTATGATTATCCCGCTACCGCAGTTAAAAACGCCATTCTAGACTATGGAATATATACAGATGGGGGAGTGGCTGGGAGATATAAAGCAAAATATCCTTTATTTATAGCCAACGATCAAAAAGATAAATCTCAAAGAACTATTGAACAAATTAAGTGGAAAAAAATAGAATATTGATTCAGATCTCATTCTAAATTCATTTAGAAATAAATTTAAGAAAGAAAAGGCTAATCACGTTGATACGTCATTAGCCTTTTTCTGTTTTTATCTCATTTATTAAAGGTTTCTTAGACTAAGATATCAGTAAAGCCCTAATATAAAAGAAAAATGAGTTTCCGATATAAATGAGTTTCTCAGCTACATCCAAATCCGATATACCTTTGGATGGAAACGCAAATCAAGATATAATTAACTTGTAGGTAGCGCTACCCAAAAACATAATGAATTCGGGGGAATAGACATGGAAGAAATTTATGATCGCAAGTTATCCATCTATATGAAAGATGGATTTGATGAGGAAGGAAAAGACATCACGAAAACGAAAACTTTTTCAAATGTGCGCCTAGATACAACCGATGAAGAGTTATCAAACTTTAGAGATAAGTATATTGCACTAGCAGCGGGAACACATACGAAATCAGTGGTCGCAGATTATCGTTTAATCGACTAATTAAAGGGGGATAAAAGATTATGGAAGAAACATACACACTCACTTGTAAGTTTAAAGATACTGAAAACAAAACACGTTCAATTATGATTAATAATCCAACCGAGGATTTAAGTGATGATAAAATCAAAGAATTCATGAACTGTGTCATTGATGATGAAATCTTAATCTTAGATGATTTAGATCCTGATCTAAAATATGCAAGTATTTTAGGCGCATCTTTAACAACGAAAACAGTTGAAGAAATTGATTTAGCTTAACTATGAGAGAGCCATGACATGAGTTGTGGCTCTTTTGTTTTTGCTAGAAGATAATTAGTGTTCATGATATAATAATGATGATAATCTTTCAAAAATTGAACAGCAATTACCCAAATAAAAATAGATTCGCTTATAAGTTGAGTCTATTTTTATTTTTCAAAAGTAAATCATCTTAGGAAGTCTTATAGTAAGATAAATTATAAAAAAGACAGTTAAGTAACATTGTGCTACCTAACTGTCTTTTATTGTTTTAGCATTACTACATAATGATTATAGGGGATTATATTAGAACTTTGAAGATGTTCAATAGCTTGATACATAATGACTTTAAGCCTTTAATAATCAATGATATCAATTGTTGTTTCACTTCCGTTTTCAGAAGTAGCCATTACAGGGATTGGGAAAACATATCTATCAGCTTTTGATTCACGTGATTATAGACG
>JAUMTV010000110.1 GCA_030531025.1 Turicibacter sp. | reverse complement strand
ATTCCCTACTAGTGGTAGATACATTTTCTTCGAAAATGGTAGGTGACCCCTGGACTATAGTCTGTCTTAGTGTTAAAGCGGCTTACCAACTACGACTGATGTAGAATGACAAAATACATTTCTGTTTATATATAGTTATACTTTTTATAAATTCTCATCATATCTTGTTGCATTTTTACTTGAGAAGCTTGATCTTTTTTATTTTCATATTTTTTTTTGAAGTTTTTTGATTTCTGGTTGAATTTCTTGCATGATAGTTGTTGATTTATTTGATTTTGCGTAAAGTAGCATTAAGACTCCACGGACAATAGCTGTTGCTAAAATAATCACAAATCCTAAATTATGATTTAATAAGTTATAAAGTAATGTAATGAATGATGCTAATGGTAAAACAAAAACTTTATTCCATAAGCCACTAGCTGTTTCAGCCGTAATAGGCTCTGTTGAGATGCTACATCCCGATAACATTCCAACTATAAATATAAACATAGTAATAAGCTTAATTTCTTTTTCAATGGTATTCCCTCTTTCTTTCACAAGTTAGTGCATCTGGATTTATTTCAATAGTAATTATATTTAACTCGTGATTTAAACCCTTAATCAATACAGTTTTTAGTACTTAAGATGCTCTGTCTATATAAAAACAGAGAAATAATCTACATTTTCAGAATCATACTCAGTTTCTAGTCCTTTTTAAGTTCAAGGCCAACTATCGTCCAGGGGTCACCTAACGATTTCTGAAAGAAATCTAATTCCCCACTATTAGGGCTTTAAAAATTTTCTATGAAGAAAATTTATCTGGACTTATATAATTTTGTTTTCTGTAAAACATTTTAATCGTTTTTAAGAGATAAATAATAGGTAAGGGAATAGACAAACATTCATTTTATGATCACTAACTGTAAAATGAGGGTTATATAATAGAAAAAAGCTTACTCCATATGGAATAAGCTTTAATCATTGTCTTTATTTTTTAGCTGTTGGGCGCTTGAAAATATATGATTGAACAATTGTCATAATTGAACCGGTTAAGAAATATAAACCAAAGGCAAATGGTGTTCCGATTGTAATTGAGAACATCGCAAATGGGAAGTAATAAGTCATAACTTTCATCATCATATCACTTGTTTGATTTTTTTGTCCATTCATGTTAGCTGCCATGTTTTTGTTCATTAAACGTTGAGAATAAACTGTTAATCCAGCAACAATGAAAGCTAAAATGTAGTTTGGCATTGTTCCAGTTGCTCCTAGATTAATCCCAAAGAATTCAGCAGCTGCTGCATCTTTAATTAATGGGTGACGAGAGATTGCTTGATAGAAAGCTAAGAAAACTGGCATTTGTAAAAGTGGTGTTAAACAAGATGTCATTGGATTATAATTATATTTTTTATAAAGCTCCATCATTTCTTGTTGCATTTTTACCTGAGAAGCTTGATCTTTTTTATTTTCGTATTTCTTTTGAATACGTTGCATTTCTGGTTGAATTTCTTGCATAACAGCCATTGATTTATTTGATTTCGCATAAAGTGGCATTAAAACTCCACGAACGATAGCTGTTGCTAAGATAATCGCAAATCCTAAATTATTACTTAATAATTTATAAAGTAATGTAATGAATGATGCTAACGGTAAAACGAAGACTTTATCCCATAGTCCACTAGCTGTTTCAGCTGTGATAGGTTCTGTTGAAATCGCACATCCTGATAAAAGTCCAATTGCAAATATAAAACATAAAACTAAGCTAAATTTCTTTTTCAATTGTATTCCTTCTTTCCCCTAATACTAATTCATATATTGTTAAATAATGAAAGTTCTGTCAACAATATTATAAACTGAATCATAATATAAAATACCTACAATACACGTATTATAAGTGAAAATAAGGTCTAATTCAATAAAAAATGTGTGAAATTTATACTAAATGTGAAAATGTTTTAATTTAACATGATTCTTTGTGTAACGACATATTATTTAAGTAGAGAGGTTTAAAATGGAAATAAAGAAGGTGATGTGTAATGGGGATTGCCACAAATGATGAACTGCATAAATTGTATGAAGCGGCTATTGCGTTTCGAAAGTTACAACCTTGGAAGTGGATGTATGCCTCTCAATTATTTATTATTCATGATGATGAGAGAGACATAGATGGCTTTTGTAGCATTATGGGAATGATGGGTGAGCATTTTTCGTTGTCAGTCTACTTAGGAGAGGCTGGTCATGAGTCTTATCGTTATTTATATGATAAAGCAAGCCTAGCTTATATGGATCATATCTTCATGAAAGCAGAAGTCAAAAAAAATTGTCTAACGGTTAGCTTTGAAAATCCTGAGGCCTTAACCGAACATGATGATGAACAAGCGATGTTTTTAGGTTATCAGTTTAAAGGGAAAAATGAATGTCCAAGATTTCGCTATCATCATCCAGGCATCTATTCTTGGTATTTAACTGATGGCTGGCAGTGTCGATTTTTAACAAAGGCGCTAGAACAAGCGATGATTGTAGCAAGATTAGAGCTAACAAAAGATCTTAAAGTTCCAGAAGTTTATGATAAACAACATTATTTACGATATTATGATGAAGAAAAAGGCTGGGTAGGAAAGTTTGTTGACGCCTCTCTTTATAAAAAGTCACCTATACCAAAGAAAACAATCTTTCAAAATGATCTACTTGCCTATCGCGTTAAGAAATTACCGAAACTTTTAATTACATTAGAAGCAATCCAATTTTATTTACCCAACCCCGTGGTTGAAATTGGATCAGGTCAACCGTTTTTCATGCTTGTCACTGCATTAGTTGATTCAGAAGAAGGTCAACTTTTTTATCTAGATATTCAAGAGACAGCCGCTTTGTATTTAGCAGATACTGTCTCAGAGTTTGCTAAACAACTGTTGGAACTTCAAATTAGACCGTGTGAAATTGTTGCAGAAGATGACGATACGTATGCTTTATTAGAGGATTTATGTCGACAAATTGATGTGAAGTTATCAATAGGTCATTATACAGCACGTGCACATGAATTTGCAGAATATATTTTTCAAGAACTACAAAATGCAAACTCAAGTTCTGTTAAAGTGATTACAAGTGAGGAAACGGATATTGATAAGCTCATTATGTTTTCCGATCAGATTACAGATACGCTTGAACTTCAAAAAGCTTTAGATGAGTTGAGTGAAGAGTCACAAACCCATTATAAATTAATTGCACAAACTTTTGTCTTAGCGCTTTATACGATTCATAATCAAATTCCAAGTGAATGGACAGGAGAAGCAGTCAAAGATATTTGTCTTAATGTTTTACCAGAACAACTTCAAAAAGAAGTGTTAAAAGAAGCCAAGTCTGTTCTTTCACATTTTATTACGGTATTAGGTGAAGACCAAATTGTTCCGAATTATCGTTCCATTTTATTAGTAATCAATAACTGTTTATAGAAAACGACACGTTAGTCGTTTTTCTTTTTTATTAAATGTATATTTTTGATATTTATGTTACAATCATTAAAACATGAATAAGGAGAGAAGCATATGAATGTGAATGAAAAAATCAAAAAGTTAAGAGAAGAAATGAAAAGAATAGGTGTTCAAGCCTATATTATCCCGAGTTCAGATGCACATTTAAGTGAATATGTAGCAGCACATTGGCAAGGACGTGCTTACTTATCAGGGTTTACAGGATCAGCGGGAACACTAGTTGTTACTATGACAGAAAGTGGTCTTTGGACAGATGGGCGTTATTTTATTCAAGCTGAATCAGAGCTTGCAACTAGTGAGATTCGATTATTTAAAATGGCACAACCAGGGGTACCGACTATTACAGAGTATTTAGCAGCTAATCTAAAAAGTGATGAGACGGTTGGATTCGATGGAAAGGTACTTTCTGCTGCCACTGTTTTAGAAATGCTAAAAACATTTGAACCAAAGGGAATCAAAGTTTATGAAAAGTCTGATTTATTAGACTTCATTTGGCTTGATCGTCCAGCTATTCCTAGTACAGATGTTTTTATTCATGAGACAAAATATACAGGCTATACGTGTGAAGAAAAACTTCAACTCATTCGTCATGATATGAGACAGTCTCAATTAAATGGTTATCTTTTAATGTCACTTGGAAGTATTGCTTGGCTATTTAATATTCGAGGAAATGATATTTTATTTAATCCTTTAGTTGTTTCGTATGCGTTAGTTTTAGAAGAAGCGGCCTATTTATTTGTTGATGAGCATCGATTATCACTAGAAGTGAAGCAATATTTAATTAATAATGGTGTAACTTTAAAACAATATGCACAAATTGATGAGATACTACAATCTTCAGTTGTTTCAGGACGTATTTTATGTCCGCTAGATAGTGTGAATTATACTTTATATCATCTGTTAGATAACCGTCAAGACGTTGAAGTCGTAGATGGACTAGAGCTTGTGAATAACTTAAAAGCTGTTAAAAATGAAGTAGAAATTCAAAACACTTATCGTGCTCAAGTGAAAGATAGCTGTGCTTTAGTGATGGCAATGCAAGAAATTTATGAAAAGTTAGAGGCTAAAGAAGTGGTAACAGAGTTTGATGTTTGCGAAACATTAGAACGTTATCGTCGCCAACAGCCATTAAATTATGGATCAAGTTTTGGAGCAATTGTTGCTTACGGTGCAAATGCTGCAATGATGCACTATAATCCGACACAAAAAAATTGTTCAACTATCGAAAACAAAGGATTTTTACTCATTGACTCTGGCGGTCAATATTTAGATGGAACAACAGATATTACACGTACCTTTGTTTTAGGGGAGTTAACAGAGGAAGAAAAAATTCATTATACACTCGTATTAAAAGGTCATATCAATTTAAGTAAAGCTATTTTCCAAAAAGGATGCACAGGAGGAAACTTAGATATTTTAGCACGTCAGCCACTCTGGTCACATGGCTTAGACTATCGTTGTGGAACCGGACATGGCGTTGCTTACTTTGGTGGAGTTCACGAAGGTCCACAAGGGTTTAGATTAACGCAAACAGTTCCGCTAAAACCAGGAATGATGATTACAAATGAACCAGGTGTTTACGAAGAAGGACGTCATGGTATTCGTATTGAAAATACATTACTCGTGAAAGAAAAATGTAAAACAGAATATGGTGAATTTTATGAATTTGATACCATCTCATATTTTCCAATTGATACAAAAGCAATCGTTGTTGGGATGTTAAGCGATGAAGAACTTACTTGGCTTAATGAGTATCATCAAAAAGTAGTCGAAATTCTATCTCCTCATTTAACAGGAAAAGCTTTAGAATGGTTAAAGCGTGAGGCGGTTCAATTAAGCCGTTCATAAATCTTATCCTTATAATATAAGGAAAGTGTGAATGAATCACTGAATACTGGATAAATCTAATAAAATACCTTTAATTTTGATGACCTCAAGTGGTATGATAATTAGGTAAACGTATTCATTTTTGAATGAGGGGGATTTTACGTGAAAAAGTATTTAGTTTTAGACATTGGCGGAAGTGCAATTAAGTATGCAAAAATGGATGAAGAAGCAACCATTTTAGAAAAAGGTAGTGTTAAAACACCACTTGATAAAGTTGAAAGTTTAATTGAAGTTATCGGCTCTTTGTATGATCAATATCAAGATGAAATCGAAGGAATAGCTATTAGTATGCCAGGGGTTCTTGATGTTGAACGTGGTTATGCTTATAGTGGAGGATTTTTAAAATATAATACAGACGTGGAAATTGTTAAATTAATTCAAGAACGCTGTCCAGTTAAAGTCACAATTGAAAATGATGGGAAATGTGCAGCTTTGGCAGAACTTTGGAGAGGCAGTTTACAAGATGTGAATGATGCGATTGTCATTGTTCTTGGAACAGGTGTTGGCGGAGGTGTGGTCATTAACCGTAAAGTTCATAAAGGTTCTTCATCATTTGCAGGAGAGTTTAGCTCAATGCGTTTAAATAATCAAAAATTAGATGACGGTGAATATACGTGGGGATTTAGAGGTGGAGCGAGACAATTAGCCAGTAAAGTTGCTGAGGTAAAACAGTTAAATCCAGACGATGTGGATGGGTATTTCATCTTTGAAAAAGCAAATGAAGGTGATGAAGAGGTATTAGCTATTTTAGATGAGTTTACTAAACAAATCGCAGCACAGATTGTTAATCTTCAATGTGTCATTGATCCAGATCGTGTGGCCATCGGTGGGGGAATTAGTGCACAACCATTACTGTTAGAATATATTAGAAAAAATGTGGATAGCTTCTCAGATAATTTTGGGTACTATAAACCAGGTGTAGAAGTTGTTCCATGTACATTTAGAAATGATTCGAACTTAATAGGTGCACTTTATCATTACTTAACGCATACAGCTTAAAGGAAGTCTTTAGTGACTTCCTTTTTTTGTTTGATGAATTTAAAAGACGTTTTAAAGTGAGGGTGATATAATAAGTTTAATCTAGCATCTATGAAAGGACTGAATAAAATGGAACAAGTCTATCCACGTATAGTTGAATTTTTAGAAGAGGAGTTAGGCGCAGATACGAGTGGACATAGCTTAGATCATGCGTTACGCGTTTATAAAAACGCAAAGGCCATCTTAAAAGAAGAAGGTGGAAATGAGCGTGTCATTTTAATCTCAGCGTTAGTACATGATGTGATTGATCCTAAACTATTTAATGATGTGCGTGAGCAACAAGCAAAGTTATTAATGTTTTTACAAATGATTGGGTGTAGCCAAACAGAGTTAGAACAAATTTTTTATATTATAGAAAACATCTCTTATAAAGGAGGAAAAGGTGAGCCAGCTCAAACACTTGAAGCTAAAATTGTTCAAGATGCTGATCGATTAGATGCCATTGGAGCGATTGGGGTTGGACGTACATTTATGTACGGAGGATCGAAAGGAACAAAAATGTATGATGAATCGATTCAACCAATCGATTTTGAAGATGAGGCAGCTTATCGTAATCATAAAGGAACAGTTATTAATCATTTTTATGAAAAATTATTTAAACTAAAAGATTTGATGAATACAGAAACAGCAAAGAAAATAGCAAATAAGCGTCATGAGTTTATGGAGTTATTTGTTGAACAGTTTTTAAATGAATGGAATGGACAAGCATAGTATCCATTTTTGTGTTCAATATTCTGTCTTAAATTCAATTATAGATTGACTTTTTTTGTTAATTCTCCTATAATAACTGAGAAAGCTTTAATTCGGTCCCGTGAGGCTGAGAAGAACACGTTTAAAAGATAATAGAACTATATCGTCCTTTATGGAATTCGTGTATCCTCTTTTGGCCTACCCAAGTCGCTGAAAGAGGATTTTTTTATTTAAAAAGCTGAGTGTAGCGGGTATCTTTTCGTAAAAGTTGAAACTGATTGTCGCTGACAAGGTTTTTTGTCAGAGTACAATTAGGAAACTTTATAGAAAAGATGCTGCACGAAGCTAGATTGGAATGATATCTCGTTTCTAGTATGACTAATACTAGGTAAGTAATCTCCCAGAAATCCACGAATTTTCATAGGAACGAACTCAACTAGTCTAAACTAACTTTTTAATAACTTCGTGTTCTTTCCACTAACTATACAGATGTAAATCTGAGGAGGAATAGGAATGGAAAAGAAATTAATTTTAGATGTACATGAAAAACCGAAGGTATCTCATTGGATTGCGCTAAGTATTCAGCATGTTTTAGCGATGTTTGGATCAACGGTGCTTGTGCCTATGTTAACAGGATTGCCAATTAGTTTAGCATTAGTTTCATCGGGAATTGGAACATTATTTTACTTATTTGTGACAAAAGGGAAATCACCTGTTTATTTAGGATCATCATTTGCCTATATTGCTCCTATTACTTCAGCATTAGTACTTGGTGCAACATTAAATGAAGAGGGAGCAATTGTGAGTCATGCTAATTATGGTGCTGTCATGGGGGGGCTCATGATGGTAGGGCTTGTCTATCTTGTAATGGCATTAATTATTAAATTTATTGGAACTAGTTGGTTAAATAAAATTTTACCACCTGTTGTTATTGGACCTACCATTATGGTCATCGGATTAAGCTTAGCTGGGACAGCTGTTAACATGGCATCGGAACATGTTGTTCTTGCCTTAATCACACTATTAACGGCAGTTCTTGTTTCAACTTATACGAAAGGGTTACTACAACTACTTCCAATCTTTAGCGGGATAGTAGTAGGATATATCTCAGCGGTTGCATTTAACTTAGTTGATTTCAGTGCAGTTAATGAAGCAAGCATCTTTGCAATGCCTGACTTCGCATTCTTACATTCAACGCCAGTTTTCAACTTAGAAGTAGCAGCAATTATGGTACCAGTAGCCATTGTAACTATTACAGAACATATTGGAGATCACTTAGTTTTAGGATCAATTATTGGACGAGACTTAACAAAAAATCCTGGATTACACCGTACATTAATTGGTGATGGAGTGGCAACATTCTTAGCTGGATTTATCGGTGGACCTGCAAATACAACATATGGTGAAAATACAGGTGTTATTGGATTAACTAAAGTAGCTTCTGTTTGGGTCATCGGTGGGGCAGCAATCACTGCATTAACATTAGGGTTTATTGGTAAGTTTACTGCGTTAGTTCAAACTATTCCTAATGCTGTCATGGGGGGCGTGAGTATTCTTCTATTTGGAGTTATCGCTTCTTCTGGTGTACGTGTCCTAATTAATAATCAAATTGACTTCGGACATCAACGTAACTTAATCATCGGGGCAGTTATTTTAATTACAGGAATTGGAGGATTAACGATTAATATCGGTCAAATCACTTTATCAGGAATGGCATTATCCGCAATTATTGGTGTCATCTTACACTTAATCTTACCTGAAAAAGAAGCTTCTTATGGACCAAGATCTCAAAAAACTGAATGTGAATTAGAAGTTGTTGATGAAGAGTTATCAACTTCTGAAGTGGTAATGACTAAAAAACAAACAACGGCTATTTAGCCGTTTATAAAAGTCAGCTTGTTTGCTGATTTTTTTTATAAAAAAATACATGAAAAAAATGTTATAATAGGAAAATAATTGTTATTTATACAGAAAAAGGGTGAAAAAATGGGTGCTATTAAACATTTAACACGATTATCAGATTTTACAGTTGAAGAAATTATGGAAATATTAGAACGCGCAAATCGCTATGCGAGTGGTGAGGCTTGTCCTCAACTTGAAGGAAAAGTTGTCGCGAATTTATTCTTTGAACCAAGTACACGCACACAATATTCATTCATGATGGCAGAACAAAAATTAGGATTAAAAACAATGGATTTCACAGCAGAGACATCAAGTGTTCAAAAAGGTGAAACATTATATGATACGATTAAAACATTTGAAGCGATTGGAGTGGATGGAGTGGTCATTCGCCACCCACAAAACAATTACTTTGAAGAATTAATTCCTAATCTAAATATTCCGATCTTTAACGGAGGGGACGGAAGCGGAAATCATCCAACGCAATCATTACTTGATTTATTAACCATTTATCAAGAGTATGGGAAATTTGAAGAATTAAAAATTGCTATTGTTGGTGACATTGCACACTCGCGCGTGGCGCATACCAATATCGAAGTTATGACTCGATTAGGAATGGATGTTCACTTAGTAGCTCCAGAACAATTCCAAGAAGAGGGATATGAGTGGGAAAATTTAGATGATGTTTTAGAAGAGATGGATATCATTATGTTACTTCGAGTTCAACATGAACGTCATGACGGAGGAATGGAGTTAACGAAAGAAGAGTACCACCGACAATATGGATTAACTGTTGAACGTGAAAAAAGAATGAAAGATGGAGCGATTATTATGCACCCAGCACCATTTAATCGCGGAGTTGAAATTGCAGATGATGTCGTTGAATGTGAACGCAGTCGAATTTTTAAACAGATGAGCAATGGTGTTTTTGTTCGAATGTCAGTGTTAGTGGGTTCCCTGCGCTACGTGGATTAATCGTAGATTAAGATCGTAGCTATCCTCCACTGGTAGGGTATGGGTTCCCTGGCGATTGTCGAAGACAATCTAATCCCCAATTGCTAGGGTATGGGTTC
>JAUMTV010000109.1 GCA_030531025.1 Turicibacter sp. | reverse complement strand
GATGGAGACAATTGTTGAAATAGCGGGGGTTAAGGAGTTAATGATTCATAACAATTTCTTAACGATTGTGAGTCAAGAAGAAGAGGTTTTTTACCTGACTTCTTATGATCGAAAAGATGGTCATCAAATTAATCGCATGATGGTAGAATCTAAGGAATTATTAGTCTATCCGTCATCAAGTGAAGAACCAGAAATCTACTATCGGGCGCCAAGTTTAAAAGGAAATGAAGCCTTACTTCAGTTAAATGTGAAAAATTATGAAATCACTGAACTCAACCTACCGTTAAGTAACGTGAAAAATCACCTTCAATTTTTCCAAGGATATGCTTACTATGTTAACCAAGAAGAGCAGGCAAGTATTTATACAAAAAAGAATCAAACGATTAATATAAAATTAGAGGAGAAAATACAAAACATTTATCCATTTTATTAATGACCTTATAACTTGTAGAGATTTTTCTTTACAAGTTTTTTATTTAACCATCTTTTTGAAATGAAATCGCTTATAATAAAAGAGAGGATGTTTCTTTAAGGGGGAAATAATAATGCAGTTTCGTCATGAATTAGTCGTTCCAGCTGAGTACTATGAATTTAAGCTTTTTTTATTCGAAGGAAAAGATGGAAATTATCGTGTCAGTAAGCATTGGCATCAACCGATTGAAATCTTTTTAGTTTTAGAAGGACAAATTGACTTTTATATTAACGAGCAACTTTATCGGATTCAAAATGGTGATTTTATGATTGTTAATTCGAATGAAATTCATTCAATTAATTGTCCGAATCGAAATCAGACAGTTGTCCTTCAAATTCCACTAGAAGCTTTTGAAGGTTATTTAGATTATAGCCCGTCTTTTCATTTTAAAAAACAAGAAGATAAGCAGAATGAACAGTTATCACTTTTGATTCATGAAATGTATCTTTTAAATGATAAAAAGCCTTATGGTTATCGCTTAAAAGTGAAGAGCTTATTTCTAGAGGTATTGTATTTATTAATTACAACGTTTAAAGAAGAGGATAATGAAGAGACTATTCGTCAAAAAAAACAATTACACCGTTTATCAGGCGTGATTAGTTATTTAAAAGAGCATTACCAAGAAGATTTAAGCTTAGAAAAAGTGGCAAGTGATTGCGGATTTACCCCAACGTACTTGTCTCGAATGTTTAGAAAGTATGCTGATGTTAATTATTTAACTTATCTTCAAAATCTGCGCATTGAATATGCTGTGAGAGAATTACTAAATACAGATCACCCTATTAGTAAAATAGCAATTCATCATGGCTTTTCGGATAGTCGCGCATTTACGAAAGCATTTCGTAAACGATATCAGTGTCTACCGAGTGAATATCGGAAAAGTGCAAAAAAGTGCACTGAATAAGATAAGAAAGCGCAACCAAAAAGAGGGAGAATCCGTTATAATCAGAGTAGGATAAATCAAGGAGGAGGGGCCTGATGAACTACTTAATTGGAATTGATGCTGGGACATCCGCCATTAAAACAGTACTATTTGATGAAGCGGGACAAGTAATAGCTACATCAAACTATGAATATCCTTTAATCCAACCTCAAAATGGATGGGCCGAACAAGATCCAAAAAATTGGCGTGAGGGAACGTTACAAACGTTAAAAGACGTCGTTATGAAATCAAATGTTGATCCAAAACAGATTAAAGGGATTGGTATTGCAGGACAGATGCACGGTCTTGTGATGTTAGATGAAGCGGGAGAGGTCATTCGACCGTCGATTATATGGTGTGACCAACGAACATATAAAGAGGTTGAGCAGATGTTAGAAATGATGCCTCGGGAACGTTGGATTGAACTAACAGCGAATCCACCACTAACAGGTTGGACGGCTGCTAAAATCTTATGGGTTCGAAATCATGAACCAAACATTTACGAGAAGTGTCGCCACATTTTATTACCAAAAGATTATATTCGATATGTTTTAACGGGTGAGTTTGCAACAGATGTCTCTGATGCAAGTGGAATGCAATTACTTGATGTGGCTCACCGTTGTTGGTCAGATGAAGTGTTAGAAATATTGAACATTGATCGATCATTATTACCCGATGTGTATGAATCTTGTAAAGTCACAGGACACTTATTACCTGAAGTTTCAACTTTAACGGGGCTATCTTCGCAAACCGTTGTTGTGGCTGGAGCAGGAGATAATGCAGCGGCAGCAGTAGGAACAGGGGTAGTGAAAGAAGGAACTGCTTTTACAACGATTGGAACATCTGGGGTTGTATTCGCTCATAGTAATGAGATGACATTAGATCCAAAAGGTCGAGTTCATACGTGTTGTCATGCTGTTCCAGGCGCTTGGCATGTGATGGGTGTAACGCAAGCTGCTGGCCTTTCATTAAAGTGGTTTAAGGAGCAGTTCTGTCAAGATTATGTCGAGTGGGCCGAACAAGAAAAAATGGACGTTTATGAGTTGATTAATCATGATATTGAACAAATCCCAATTGGAAGTGATCGATTAATTTATTTACCATATTTAATGGGGGAACGAACGCCTCATTTAGATCCTGATTGCCGGGGTGTTTTCTTCGGGTTATCAGCCATTCATTCAAAAGCTCACTTGTTACGTGCTGTGATGGAGGGGGTATCGTATTCTTTAAAAGACTGTCATGGAATTTTAAATGAGATGGGACTTGAAATTAATCAAATGATGGCCTGTGGTGGCGGTGGCAAAAGTCCAATTTGGCGGCAAATGCTTTCAAATATGTATAACTGTCAAGTGGCCATTGTCGATCAAAGTGAAGGTCCAGCACTTGGAGCTGCTATTTTAGCAGGAGTCGGAAGTGGTCTTTATTCAAGTGTCGAGTTAGCCTGCGAAACGTTAATTAGAGTTAAGGATGTGACATCGCCTGTTTTAGCGGATGTTCATTATTATGAAAAAGCACACAACTTATACCAAGCACTATATGAAGCACTTGCACCAAGTTATAAGCAATTAGTAAAACTAGATAATGAAATAGCATCAAATTAATCAAAGATTGAAAATGATTAAGAGGGGGATTTTGTTATGAACAATATACCAAATATTAAAGTTGGAATCGTTGCGGTTAGCCGTGATTGTTTTCCAGAATCGTTATCGGTTAATCGCCGAAAAGCTGTCGTTGAGGCTTATAAAGCTAAATATGATGAAGCTAATATTTATGAATGTCCAATTTGTATCGTTGAAAGTGAAATTCATATGATGCAGGCACTTGAAGATGTAAAATGTGCGGGATGTGAGGCATTAGTTGTTTATTTAGGGAATTTTGGTCCCGAAATTTCAGAGACATTGTTGGCAAAATATTTTGATGGTCCAGTTATGTTTATTGCAGCGGCTGAAGAAAGTGGAAATGATTTGATCCAAGGACGTGGGGATGCGTATTGCGGTATGCTAAATGCGAGTTATAACTTGAAACTTCGCAATGTGAAGGTATATATTCCTGAGTATCCAGTTGGCACAGCGTCAGAATGTGCGGATATGATTGAAGATTTTTTACCAATTGCACGTGCCTTAGTAGGGCTTGAGCATTTAAAAATTATTAGTTTTGGACCCCGTCCGAATAATTTTTTAGCTTGTAATGCCCCAATCAAACAGTTATATAATTTAGGGGTTGAGATTGAAGAAAATTCAGAGCTTGATTTATATGAATCTTTCTTAAAGCATGAAAATGATCCTCGTATTGAAGCGGTCGTTAAAGACATGGAAGCTGAACTTGGAGCAGGAAATAAAAAAGCAAGTATTCTTCCTAAATTAGCGCAATATGAGTTAACATTAATCGATTGGATTGAGGCTCATCGTGGGCATCGAAAATATGTTGCCATTGCAAGTAAATGCTGGCCAGCCTTTCAAACGATGTTTGGATTTGTCCCATGTTATGTGAATAGTCGCTTAACTGGAAGAGGTTATGCAGTATCTTGTGAAGTCGATATTTATGGTGCACTAAGTGAGTTTATTGGAACATGTGTGAGTAAAGATGTGGTGACGCTGCTTGATATTAATAATACGGTTCCATCAGATTTATATGAAGAAGATATTCAAGGACAATATGCTTATAAAAATAATGAGACATTTATGGGATTCCATTGTGGAAATACGTGTTCAAAAAAATTAAAAACATGTACGATGAAGCATCAAATGATTATGGCACGTTCACTTCCTGAAGAGGTGACACAAGGAACATTAGAAGGAGATCTTGCTCCAGGAGATATTACATTTTTCCGTTTACAAAGTACAGCAGATGGTGACCTTCGAGCTTACGTGGCACAAGGTGAAGTATTACCAGTTGCCACACGTTCATTTGGATCAATTGGAATTTTTGCGATTCCTGAAATGAAACGATTCTATCGTCATGTATTAATTGAAAAAGGATTCCCACATCATGGAGCAGTAGCCTTTGGTCATTATGGAAAGTCAATTTTTGAAGTCTTTAAATATTTAGGGGTTTCAGATATTGGGTTTAATCAACCAAAAGGGATGTTATATCCATCAGAAAATCCATTTGAATGATAAAAAGATGCAACCAGTATTGGTTGCACTTTTTTATGAAAAAATTGAATTTTTCAAACAACTTACAATGAGTATTTATAAGATCATCATGCGTTTTGTTAAAGACGACTTGAGTTTAATGAGTTAATCTGTCTACAGTCAATCAAAAAGCTCGATAGAAGAAGGAAGAGCATTCATTCTATCGAGCCTTTTGATAGTTAATTTGAGTATTTTTCGTTTAAAAATAATTCCATTTCTTCTAGTAGGGGTCCTTCTAATTTCAAAATCATATAGCAGATGGCGCTCGTTCCAAATAAAGTCGCGATTAAGGCAATACCTGTAAAATTCACAATAGCCACTCCGATAATGATTAAAGCTAACATTGTTAGCGTTAGATAGAATTTTTTAAAAGTATAGGTCATTGATAGCTTTAATAAATCGATTGTTTTAGCATTAATTCTTGCTAGTATTGGATAGACGTGAAAGCTAATGGCAGTAATGATTATAGCAGCGATTAGACAGGCATAAGCCATGATTGGTTGATGAATAGAAAAAAACGAGTCAACAATTAGAGGCGATGCTGAAACGACAATTTTCATTCGGGGAAATAGAGATACTAAATCATATTCATACTTATGTTGAGATTGGAGATATTGAGAAAGTGAAAGAATGGATGGATGAACTAAAGCAGTTCATTCAAGTGAAACGTTATACTGAAGAACAAGTAAAAGTATTTGTCACAAAGAGTAGCTTAGATTTTTATGAGAAAATAAAAAGAGATTATGAATTAGACAAAAGTATGCTCCAGGATACGGAACAGATTATCCAAGAAATTTATAATACGAGAAGTTTAAGTGAGATGATGGAGAGTTTAGTTAAACGATTGATTGAGATATCAAGAAAAATTTCTTTTAATAGTTCTGATAAATCAATTAAGAGAATTGTGAAATACATTGATAAGAATTATTCCGCTGATTTAAAGTTAGAGTTTTTATCTGAAATCTTTAATTACAATAGTGCTTATTTAGGTAAAGTATTCAAAAGTTATACTGGTGTGAGTTTTAATACTTATTTAGACACCGTTAGAATCAATCATGCGAAAAAGCTATTACTAGAAGATAAAATCAAAGTTTATCAAGTCTGTGAAAGAGTTGGGTATAAAAATATTGATTATTTTCATAGTAAGTTTAAAAAGTATGTTGGGGTTAGTCCGCTCACTTATAAAAAACAAGCAGAAGGTAAGGCTGTAAAACTTAAGTAGCAGTATGTGTAAGCGAATGATTAAGACTCATGATAGATCAGCAAAAAAAGCTTCAATCAAAGAGAAGAGATTGAAGCTTTTTTCAAAGAGCGATTCGAAAAGAAATCTAGTTATATTCACTATTATGATTGATTTAATATTCTGTCATTTTAATTGAGTTAATTTCTTTGTATTGTTCCATGTCTTCAAACAGGGTAGTTGAATCTAGGGTTCGATGAAGCTGGTTCGTGGAGAAGTTAAAAGAGATTTCGGTAATCTCATCATCTAAGACAACAAGTTCTAAGTCTAAAATTCGGCCTTGGTATTTTTTAGCGACGTTATTTAAATGCTGAAGTGTTTGTCTTAGATCACCGCATTGAATTTTAATTGAAAAGCGTCGATATTTTCCAAAGGGAATGAAGGTTGAGGCATGTTCAAACACCGTTAACGTCAAAATGACAGCGATGAATCCAATAATAGCAATCGCATAGGCACCAGAACCAATCGTCAAGCCTAAGCAAGCGACGACCCAAAGACTAGCTGCTGTTGTTAATCCTTTAATGGTAGCTCCTTCTTTCATAATCGTTCCCGCTCCTAAAAAGCCAATTCCAGAAATGACTTGAGAGCCTAATCGAGAGGGATCAATACTAATACCAATGCCCGTTTGAGTGGCGGCATAGTCGCCAAGTTGCATGATTACACAAGCCCCAATCGAAACGAGCATATGTGTTCGTAAGCCAGCAGGTCGATGGGTACTTTCTCGTTCCCAACCAATTAAGCCGCCAATAAACATAGCTAGAAGTGTTCGGCATGTAATTCCAATGAGTAATTGATAGGTCATCATCGTTTCCCTCTCTTGTTAACTTTATCATGAATGACTTTTTAAAAGTATATGAAAGGTAGCATCTCAGATAAAACTAAACGTCAGGATAACTGATTTCTTATGTCTGATTGACAAAAAATAATGTAACTTAAAGTCAGTTGAAAAAGTATAGTTTGTTCTTGTTTTTGAAACACTACTGTTGAAAGGAGTGTTTTGATGCAAGGAAAAACACAAGTTATTAACTTAAATTCATTAAATAATCGTAAAGAATTAGTCACATCAAATGAAAAATTTAAATGTGTCTATTTTAACTTTGAAGTCGGTGATGGGTTAGAGAAACATACCCATGATGGCTATGCGACGGTTTTAGTGTTAAAAGGAGCCGTTAAAATGACATTTGAAACAGAAGATGTGCCGCTTGCAGATGAAAATATTTTTGACTTAGATGAGAACATGATGTTATCATTTGATGCTCGTGTTGTTCATGATTTAAAAGCAAAAGCACCTTCACAAGTATTAGTGACCATTTCTGAACGTTTAAGTTAAGAAACAAGCCTCGCTTGTTTCTTTTTATGTATGAGGAATCGACAAAATACCCCATAATAAGATATCCCTTGAAAAGAGGTGATATCTTGAAGTTATCTAACTTTAAACAAGAAGTCGATGAAGTCATTTTAAAGCGAGGATACCATTATTTTAAAGATGGCCATGTTTTAGGAAAACGACTCATTCGTGAAGGCTGTTATGAAGTGCTAGTCATTGGTCATGAAGATTATACGGTCAATATTCAGCTTGATTCGAATGGAACAATTATTTCTTATCGTTGTAATTGTCCATATCGAGGAGGTCCTATTTGTAAACATGAAGTAGCGGCTTTTTATGCCTTAGCGGCTTCATTTCAACCAAAAGAAAGTGAATTAGTTCAACTATTAAAAACGTTACCCGTTGAGACATTAGTTCACGAGTTAGCAGAAGTAGCTGATCATGACGTAGGGGTGTATCAACATTTAATGAGTTATCAAAAGGAATCGGATCTATTAGCTCAGTTTGAAGTTGAACTAGAAGAGGTGGTGGCCAAACATATTCATCTTGGTCACACTGTGACAGGAAAAGCGATTGAGCGGTTGACGGACGATTTAACCAACTTAATGATGCACATTCAACAAACAAATCCGAGTCACACGATGCTGTTAAAGTGTCAGATGGCACTGTTGTTACGTGAAGAGTGTGATGGAATGGAGGATCAAATTGATGATACGGATGCGGTTTTTACAGACTTTCTAGGAGAGCTTCATGCGTTATTACAAAGTATTGTGTTTCAAACGCTCGATGATGAGCAAGAAGCTAGTCGAGTCTTTTCGTTATTAATGACGAAGTTAAAAGCATCGACTGAGATTGATTTTGAACTTCTTGACCTTATGTTTGAATATGGTCGTCAACCGATGTATTTAACAACCATTGTTGAGTATCTTGCAAAGATGATAGACGTTGTTGATGAGAAGATCAAACCGTCTCTTTATAAATGTTGGTATAAATTATTAGCACGTTACTCTGAAGCAGAGTCGATGAAGTTTTTAAATCAGTATCAACAGATGAAAGGTTTGCAGGCTTTTCGACTGGATCAACTTCTGCAACAAGAAGCTTATGAAGAAGCACTTTTTCTTATTTTAGAGCTTGAGTCATTAGAAGAACATCAATTTGATCTCTCGTTAAAAGAAACCCGCTACTTTATTTATGAAAAATTGGGTCAAGTAGAGGAGATGAAGCAGTTAGCTTATGAGTTATTTTTAGGTGGGCAATTTAAGTATTATCAAATATTAAAAGACCTTTATGGCGATGAATTTGCCAGCCTTTACAAAGACTTGAAGCAAAGCTTGAGTGCGATGAGTCAACAGGAAACACTTTATTTAAAAATGCTTGAGTGTGAACGAGATAAAGACGCGATTCTTGATCATGTCAAACATAAGTTACAAGCGATTGAAACGTATGCGAGCATCCTTTGGGATGAGTATCCGGTTGAAGTTTGTGAGTTATATGAGCGATATATTCAACAAGAAATAAAACAAGCGATGAACCGCACTGCTTACCGCCAAATTTGCATGATCTTAAGGCGATTCCGTCCATATACGACTTTTGATAAATATGAGGCTTTTATTCAAGAATTACTTCAAATGTTTCCAAGACGTAGGGCATTAAGGGAAGAGTTACACCAACTGATTCAAGAAGTAAAACGTGAAAAGACTTTTGTAGAAGTTGAACAATTATCGATTGAAATTGCATAAAAAAAGATGACTTCAAGGTCATCTTCTTTTTAATTGTTTAATGTAATATAATTAATAACAAAACTATGAATTAATTCGTCTTCACTGGCGAAAGTAGTCTTGTAGTACGTATGATAGTTAAAGGACTGAATGTAGACGTTGGGATTATCTTTCAGCCAGTTGTTGACAGTCTTCACCAAAATCTCTTCTCCTTCTGAGCTTGAAAAGATTTTAATCATAGGCACTCCTCCTTTAACAACAGGTTAGTACAGTATATGTAACGAAGTGACAAAAAATACTATTTTTGGTAAAAATATAGGTGATGATCATATTATTCATTAGAAGTGAGGGATATAAATGAAAAAAGCTTTCGTTTTTTTGATGACTTTAGTACTTTTAATTGGTGGTGGTATTTATGTTCATCGTCAGTTGCCAAAATGGATGATTCAAGGTGGCATTGTTTATTTAGAGAAAACCAATTACGAGATGATTTTAGAGTCACAAAAATTATCACTTGATTCTGACCAAAAGGTCATCGCGAAAGAGCTGTTAGAATCAGCTACATTTGATGTCGTAGATTCTACGATTGAGAAAGACCAAGCGATGGTGATGGTTAACGTCACGTTAATTGATTTGATGCAACTGATAAAAGATGAACGTGAGACGATTTTCAAAAATACAATGACTGATTGGCGTCAAACACTCAATGATTTATTTAATCAACAGTTAGAAGGATTAGCCATACGACACTTAGCTCGTGTTTTAGAAGAAAGTGAAGTGAAACCGATGATGACGATGACTGTTGAGGTTCCATTTGTTCGTTCGTATCTTTGGTGGAAACCAGTGATTACTAAAGAATGGATTCAATCGGTCATTGAGGAGTATTTAACTCAGGCATAGATTCAGGTTACTCGCATATGCTTTTCTTAGAGGAGAGTGATGCGCATGAAATTAAGTCGTACCGATTTATTTTGGGGAGTCGCACTCGTCATTGTTGGAAGTGGATTTGGTGGAGAAGCTTTAGGCTTTTGGAATTTTGAGTTGTTTTTTAATGGATGGTGGACGTTTTTTATCATTGTTCCCTGTTTGGTTAATTTATTTGAATCAGGTGTTAAACGTTCGAATACGATTGGTGTCTTATTACTTTTATCGAGCTGGAATATCATCTCTGAAGATTTAGTTGTGCCTATTTTATTAATTGTCATTGGTGCCGTTTTAATTTTTATTCGCCCGTGGATTGATGAGGAGGAGTAATTCAGCTGTATTTTAAATCATCATCATTGAAGTAGCTAAATGGTCATTTAGATTCAAACCGATGATTGTAAAAAGTTAGTGATCTAAAATTTCAGCTAAAGTTCTATTCGTTTTTCTACCTAGAAAGCAGTCTGTTTATAAAGACTGCTTTTTAAATAAGACTTAATCCCTAGTTGTTTTTATAAAGAATGAGTTGAAAGGAAAAATGCTATATAAGTCCAGATAAGTTTTTTACATCGTAAAAAAC
>JAUMTV010000108.1 GCA_030531025.1 Turicibacter sp. | reverse complement strand
TTCATAAATATTAATCTCCCGAACTCCCATCATATACATCTCTAAGTGAAAAGGTTTGGGATTATTAAACAGTAGGAATAACCATATGCATTGATGTTATCATATTTTGAGTTTGTTAGTTCCATTTCCTTTTTAAAAGTATGTTCCATTTCATCGGTAATTATAAATAAGGATAACCGCCTTTGTCAAGTTCCTTTTAACTCATAGTAATAATTCGACAATTCAAGCCGCATTTCCATTTGATTTATTCCATTTAGTCATAAAGTTATTAACCGTTGACTCACTACATCCCACCATTTGAGCCACCTCTTTACTCTTATAACCTTGAGCCTTTAACTCGATTATCTTCTGCTCACGTTCTTCTTTAGTCAATACTTTCTCATCATCATTAGCGGGATTATGTAGCTCAATCATCCCCTTAAGGTCTGTATAAATAGAGTCTTCTACATTTAACACCTTACATGAGTAGCCTTTGAATACCTTATCAATTTCACTATGTACCAACTGACTACCGCCACCGCACCACACAATTATCAGATTCTGAGGATTTGCTACCTTAAACACCGTTGACTCTAAATCACTTTTAATCATACTCAAGAATCTACTTGTGACACTACTCACTTTTAACTGCTCATCCTTAGTAAACTTATAACCATCTACTAGCCATGCGTTAAGAATTGAGCTTGTAGGTGCTTGAGTATGACCAACTACTTCCGACAATAGCGCATTAGTTCCCATTGACACCGACACCATTTTCTCTCTATATCCTTGGCTACTAAATAATGCAATATCAGTAGTTGAATATCCAATGTTCACTACACATACATTCTTACCTTTCAACTTGAGCTTATTATTGATGTAGTGCTTACTTGATTCACCTTCTACATAAACTTTTGCCACTTGTAACTTCACCTTAGCATCATGTAGTTGATATTGGTTGGACATTTTTGTCCGTAACTCCTTAGTAGTTCCTAGCTCACCGTAAGGCAACAGTACATGTAGCTGAGCTTCATCCTGCTTAAACTCAAGTAGTTGCAATCCATACAGAACCAACACATGTAGATTTTCTTTCATATACTTATATTGATACGTTCCCGTTGGTTGACTTGATTCACCAATGATATACCATTTTCCATCCACTAGAATCTTGTTATCTTGGAACGTCACTTCTTCATCTGTTGCTTGACGTACACTAGAACGGAAGGTAATAAACTTCCCCTTGTAGCTCATTTTAATACTACTTGCTCCTAAATCTATATATAAAATATCACTACTACTATTATTAATCGTGGTTTTTTGCTTCTTAAATAATTGCTTTATCTTATCAATCCATTTGAACATTAATACCAATCCTCCATATATTTCATTAAATTGAGCATTAGCCCATTTCTCAATTTTCAAAAATACCGAATTAATCGGAACTTTTCATACCCTATAATGACAGTAAAATGCGAATTTTAACGCAAGTAATCATGTTGAGGGATTTACTGACGATAGTTTTACTACCTACCCTTGATTTATTCCGAATTTATCGGTGTTTTTTTATGAGTTGTTTTTATCGTATAAGTGACGATAGAGTCAAAATGGCTGTGTTATTCAGTACTTTTAACCTTTACTTAGCTATTGCTCATTTTTGAATAATACCTCTTTATAAGAAAGCCACCACACAAGCTCATGCTCATGTAGTAGCTCGAAGAATGTTATGCGACGTCACGGTCTACTTCCTCAATGGTTATCATTACAATATCGTCACTATCACCTATTTTAAAGTCAGCCTTTTTAATTAAGCCATGCTCTTCAAGTTTCTCACGTACTCCTTCACAAGAACGACCAACATAATTATCTACTAAAGTATTGCCATTGCTAACATAGGTCTCACTAACTCGGCAGGAGTCATCTTTAGCGTTCTTATGTCGGCTCTGTACATTCTTCTTGAGTGATTTAACATTCTTACCATTCACATATTCTCGAACATCATTACCGACGGGCAAATGGCTTACACCTTCAAACGTATGGGCATTCAACAACTCAATGAAACTTGATTGCTCATTGCTTAATTGTTTATTTACTCGCTGCATTTCTTTTTGTATCCAATTAGGAACAAAGGTCATTTCATAACATTTAGCATACTTATGTAAATCCTTCAATTGTGCAACGCTTTCGTCATCACTTACACGAGCATAACGTTCAGCATTATCTCTGATTTGCTTAACACATAGGGCAAAGAACTTCTTACGCTCCTTCTTTGAACGACTATAAATTTGATTGAATGTTGTTAAACCAAATTTATCCATAATTTCACGTTCGCACTTCATAATGAATGCAAGTTGACCTTTAGTAGCAAATGAAGAACTATATACTCGCTTAGTTGTAGCTTTTTTAGTTCGTTTCAATCTATTTATTACATCATCATCTAACACTATACGTGAAAACGTTAATTTCTTAGTTTCACTATATGTCAATAGTCGCTTACTCTTTAAATCCTCAAGTGATTCAGCTATGTAGCGAGTTATCTTCTTGTGAGTACAATTAAAGAAGTCGTACACATGCTCAACAGGCATCTCCTCAATCTCAGCTATTCGCTCTTGATGATGACGACTAACATAGTAATAATCACCTACTAATCCTGTTGCCTTTTGCAACGTCGGCATCACAAAGTAATTCGTATGCAACAGTTCCCCTTGTCCTGTATTCAGTATCTCAATATCTTCCTCATTTAAATCAGATAACATAATTCTCAAGAGGTTGTATTGAACTCCTAACTTGATTAATTTACTCTCTGTCATACGTGATGAATTAGTTGTTTGCCCGATATTCCCATGTGCCTTCCCAATAATTATCTTTTGACCTTGCTTATACCATTCGCAATATTGTGATAATACCTTTAATTGAGCTTTCTTACTATTTGTCGAGTCAATATACTCCCATCCAAGCTCATCACACATTGCTCTATGATTCTTGAATACTTTTCCCTCAAATAGTTTTTCTTGTTGAATCGTTTGTTTTTTTACCTGTGGTTTTCTTTCACGTGTTAAACCTATCATTTAGTTACCATCTCCTATTGTTAGCGTTTTAAAAACCGACCAAATAAGATGGCATATATAAGTATATATACTATTAATATTTATATATACCAGATAACTTGGTCGGTTTTTGTAAGGGGTTTTAAAACATATAATAAAAAAAGAACTACATAACTCAAAAAGGATACGCTTATATATCCCTTGAGCAATTTAGTTCTTTGTTTAGTATGATTAATGTCGATTATTTGTTTACTTATGATTGCTTATATATTATATACAATTGACTTGAAATATTAAATATTTTCATTCAACTTTTTAAATTTATCGCCACGAGCACTCACCCATATGCCCTAGGACAGAACGAACGTAGTGAGAGATAAGTCCGTATGGGCTAGTGGTTAGTGTCGAGTGTGAGCGAACGTAGTGAGTGAATTATGCTGCATTCACTTCTGCATTGCTATCAATCACTGACACATGCTTATCAGTCAACAACTTAAGAACATCCCAATTAACCTCTCCAATCGCTCCAAAGTTATTAACCATATCTGTGTCATACATTGTATCATTTACACAATACTCACCTTTTGTAAACTTAGCAAAGTTAATCATGCACTTCTCGAATAATCTCAACTTTTCTTCTGTACAGTCCTCACCATTTGCAATTAACAAAGGCATCATTAATGAATCTTCAAACCTAAATACTCTTGCTCCTGCTTCTTGTGAGCCTTTTGCACTAACACATTTCCAGTAGCTGTAGCGACTTTTTAAACACAATGTAGAGCCAACATAAATCATGTCATGTTCTTTAGAATAAATGATATAAACACACGCACGTTCACGGTCTTCTACTTCACATTTAAGTTTACTGTAATCTCCTCTGACTGTGCTATGAAAATCGGGCATTGGTTGGTCATCAATCTCATGAATCTCAACACGTATTGCCTTTCTTTCTTTAGACACTGTAAAGTCACAAAAGCACCCTAATGTCACTAAGAAGTCATCATAGTTAAATTGCTTTGTGATTCGTAACTTCTGTGCTAATGATTGAATTGATGGATGAACTCCAATCATCCCTTCGTTTAAGTTCTGTTGCATTGATTGATATAATGTCATTTGTATGTCTCCTTTAATCTCATATAAAAAGCGGGAATATCCATGTACTCCCGCTCCGTTCTTGTCATTAGTTAGCCATTTTTGAGCGTGTATTAATACTCAAGCTCCATGCCAACGAGTTCTTCAAGCTGACGAATCTTAGCTCTACTGTCAATTTCCCCCGAGTCTACTTTGAAACAGATGTGATTGTACACTTGATTTTGTGATGCTTTAGGTAACTTGTTGTAAATCTGCTTTTGCTCATCTAGTGTCATATTGATAAATGAGTCAATGTCTTCAACTTTTGCTACTAGATCATACAGTTCTGCTAGGTTAAATGCTTCAATAATATCTTCGTCATCCACCATGAGCCATGGGCTATGTAAGAACTTATGACTTTGTGATTCCATGTTTAACAATTCCTCTACTGTTAAGACCTCATAAGCCCCTTTATCTAACCATTTATAGGTCATGCCCGAACGTTTTGACTTGTAGATTACTCGACCTTCTATACATGAACGCACGATTATTTGACGGTTACGGTCTTGGAATAATGTAGCCTTAGTTGCCTTTGGTTTAGGCTGTGCTACTTCCTGCTTTGGTTGTTCTACTGGTGCATCTGCTACTACTTGAGCCTGTTGACCTTGTAATAAGTTCAATAGGTTCTCTAATGTAGCTCCATCTAATTTTGATAATACTTCTAATGCTTGTGATTGTTGTTGTTTCTTTGCCATTGGTTAATTCCTCCTATATTTTCAATTCATAATAAAAAGCAGGTCTACTGTTGAATTAGTACCCTGCTTCTTCTTTCATCTTACGATATTCAGTTAATGCTTGTTGTAGCTCATCTGTATTCTCAAATAAGAACACATTGTGTTTGGGATTGAACTTGTTAATTTTTACTCGCTTAAGCTCAAATCCTTTGTTCTGTAAGAATCGACATAAGTATAATGACTTTACGACATAATGGTTTTTATCTTGATATTGCATGATGATTTCCTCCTTATTTGTACAGTTCTTTACGAACTTCATTATATGCACGTTCCATAACTCTGTTATGCTTAGCAAAGGTCTCTTGTACTTGAATAATGAATAATAATGTCATGATTATAATTACTGATAGGTTCAATCTTATCAATCCTTTCTATTGTTACGATTCCATTTTTGATATCGTTGAGTGCTCCCCCGTTTGGGTGAGCAAACTGTATGTATTACACTTTTGGTTAAAAATAAAAACTACTGACCTTAATCAATAGCTTTAATCACTAACTTTTGTGAGCTGTCAACACGTACTGCTTGTAAGCCTAGTTCTGCTAACTGCTTTTGTGCTTTATTCAATCGTAGTTGCTTTTGATAGCCACCTTTGTACTCACAATCAATGTTGAGAACATACAATAGGTGCTTTAAGTTTCTGAACTCTTGATTTGCTTGAATCATCTGTATCACATCCTTTCAAGTGGTAATACACTTTTGCTAAAAATATATATTGTTTCACTCATGATTCTCTCTATTAACTACTAAGTCTCCAAACTTTACCGAGTCGTAATCTTCTAGTGCCTCTAGGATAACTCCTTGCACTGTGTCAATGACAAGTGAGGTAGCTTCTTGAGAGATGTCTAGTCGTCGTGACAACAAGCGAATGATCTCTTGCTTTGGCATTTTCTTCGGTTTCTTTTTCGCCTTTGACACTTAAAATCCTCCTTAAAATTTGTGTATATGTTATGTTTGTTAAGTCTAATTAAAAAGAGCGACACTAGGTCGCCCACGTAATAAAGGAAAGAGAGAGAATGAAAAATGAAATGAAACATGGAGAGGTCGAGCTTTTTCACTATACTCCTCTCCATGTTCAGACAATTTTTACAAACCGCTAGAGCCCAAGTACTTCTTGGGCTTGAGGGTATTTATGTTTTACGGAATTTTCTAATTTTTCGGTTTTTTCATCAACAATTTGATTATTAAATCTAAAGTTAGCTCATAATGTTATTACTATCAAACGAAAGGAAGTGACGACTATGGCATATCTAGGGCTAGGTGTTCTTTGGGTAATCGAAGCTGTTGAATGGGTTAAATTCTTCAATCGCTACTAAGATTTTTTGAAACTTTTCGGGAATTAGCATAATTTACACACGCACGAGCATATGCTTTAGCAAAGCGTAACGCAGGTAAGCGTCAGCCAAAGCGTGTTACCACTTCCCTACCCATTGCGGTGGGATTTTTTATTTTATAGTATTAAAGCATGAGTTTTATAATATTTAAGCGTTGGGCTAGTGTGAGGATTGTATGCACTAGCTTTTCTTTTGTTTTAACCTAATTACGAACCCTAAACTGATTGCAAAATCATTATGTTATTACCGCTCGACATAATGTCGAGAACCACATTCGACAATTTTGTCATGCGTGGGAGTGGAACTGATACCTCACCCCATACAACCACGCATACCTTTTTCAACGTAAACCTCCCCCCCTATCTACGCTCATGATGATACATAAGACCTCTCAAACAGCCCAGAATCAGCTCTCAAGGGTATTCTAAGCATAATAAAAAGGCATAACTACTCGAGTCATGCCCATTCATACTATTTAATTATTTCAGTGATAAGCGGTAAGATAGTTCCCGCTACTTTAGCGCCCTTTTCAAAAAGCCATGTCATTACTTCCTTGCACTTATTCCATTTACTACGTTTGTTTTCATCTGAACTCGCCAGTTCTTCTAACTGATTGATTCTCTCGAAGATTTCACTTACTTCAATATCATTTAAACTTTCATCATCATCGATAGTTTTACGAGCCTGCTCAAACATAACCTTTAAATCAATATTAGCTGTATTAGCATTACTATTTGTGTTTGTACTGTGATTATCACTGCTACTTGTATTCGTGTTATTTACGTTAACATTAACTGGTGATTGAATATTACCATTATCTCTCAAAAGCTTTTCTTGTTCATAATCGCATGCTATCATCTTCATTTCTAAACGTTTCGCTAATACCTCTAAACAATGTTTGTAATCAGGTGTATCACTAAAATAAATCCCTCTTCCTATATTCGGAAACTGAATTCTATATCCTTTTACAATTAAAATATATAGATTCTTCTGGCTTTCATATGTACCATTTAAAACCTCATCTTTAATCTTATCAATATCATTTTTAATAAGAGTTTTCAACTCCATATGCTCATCCTTTCTAAATCTCAATTTATTTAGATAAGTTTGATTATAATATCACATACAATTATTGTCAATAAATGACTAATATAGAGACTAATGGTCTTTTTCACCCTTAACAAACTCAACATATTTCTTCAATGTATTTCGACTGATATTATGCTTATTCATAAGGTCTACTTGCTTGATTGTTCTATCACCAATGAATGCAATTATATCTGCTCTTAACCCATCTGACATCTTATCGAGTTGTCCAACTTTACGACCCTGCTTCTTCTCACTAGCTTCAATCCCCTGCTTGATTCGTTTGACGATTATCTCACGTTCTTGTTGTACTCTGTCTAGTTCTACGATTAACAATAGCTTGATTGTGCTTTCTAATGCTGTCTTAGTCACTAACTGTTGTGAGTTAGCAACTGATGTTAATTGACTAATGTAGTCGGTTGAAACGGTGGGATTGTCTAAGAACACTAAGTTAATCCCTTTGTTCATTAGTTGCATATACTTTTCATACCCTGCTTCTGCTTGTCTAGTGAAGCGAGATATCTCTTTGAATACAACTGTGTCACCCTCATTAAGATTAGATTCCAACTCTAGCCATTCTGCTCTGTCGAACGTTGACCCACTGATATCATCCTTGAACACATTGCGAACTGTATATTTAATATCATTAGATTCAGCATATGCTTTCAACGACTTCTCTTGTCGTGCAAATGATTGTCTATCACTAGATTCTTTAGTACTGATACGTAAATAGAAATATGTTGCCATGTTAAACCTCCAAAGTGTCATTTAAACTATACTTAATTTGATACTGAAATTGTATCATCATTTTAACTATCAATCAATATATTTTGACACTTCTGATTAAAACCTTTCATTATATAGTTATTTTGACACTCTTGCGTATAATAAAAGACACTAACAACTTTATGCTAGTGCCTTGGGCAACATTACTATAATCCTAATATCTCTTTCTTCATCAGATTGAACTCTTCTTCGTTCAACATTCCCATTTCCTTTAACTTAACTAACTCTTTAATTTCATTCAGCAAGCTTTTTGTTTCATTTTTATCATTCTTATTCAATTTAGTTTCACTATTTATAACAAATTGGTACTCCTTGTTTGGAATCCACTTCAACAAATAATTATACGCATCAGATGATAATATTATATTTATATCTATCCCATTTTCATTATATGAAATCATAGTATTCCTTTCATCTACAACATTAGTATTACTTGTAATCTTTTCTCTACTAGCAATTACAGCTCCTGCTCCACCTGCTATAACTCCACCAATCAACGCTTTCCCTAGCGAAGCACCACCACCTTGAACATCAGTAGTAACATATCTATCTCCTTGAATAGTGTAGTAGTTAATCTTGTTTATATCTAAAGCTATTTTATTTTGAATAAGCACTCTGTTTCTTATATCATCTGGCTTACTTAATATAATAATCTCTTCACCATTTTTCCAAAAGTAATACTTTTGTAATTCCGGTGCATATCGATTTTTCTTTCTTTCAATGTTAATATCAAACTCATCAATACCAGATATATATTTAATTATTTTGGGATGAACCGGTACATTATGTTTAGCTAAATAATTTCTAACTCTTTCTAACTTAATATCTTCCTTCTTCATTTTACTAATCCCCCTTAATTTATAAATACCCTTCATAATTATACATAAACTCCAATATTTTACACAATCACTATCACTCACCAAATATCGACACATAACAAAAAGACACTCAACTAAGAGTGCCTAACATTCCATCATATAAATAAGTCACATATCCTTCATCACATATGAAGTAGTAGCCATTCGTATTATGATGTTCAATTCTTCCTGCTACAAATATATCTTCATCATCACAATATAAATTAAACCTTGTGCCACAAGTTAATGTATCAATTTGCTCACTATTTTGGGAAAGCAAATCAAAACGTTGAGAAGCGGTATTATATCTAAGAGTTAGCATTATTTACTACCTCCTAACTTGATACGATTCTTTTGATATTGAGCAAGTGTATCTAATCCTTCTGTAGCTTGTTGAATTTCTGAACCAAATAGTTTTATATAACGTTGAGTAGTTTCTAAAGACGAATGATTTAACAATTCCTTGATAATAACAGGATTTACATCTGCTTTCACAAGGTCACGTGCATAGGTATGTCTAAGGATATGCAATGAGGTTTCAACTCCCCTAGAACGTGCATACGCTCTAAAAATATTCTTTAGTGACCTATTGCTCAATTCTTCACCATAAACGCTAGGAAACAATGGACTATCACCCTTTAATTGAGTAATCTTAAGCCATTCATTAAGTATTTTAATGATACTATGACTCAAGTAGATTGTTTGTGGTTTATGTGACTTAGTATCTCGTAAATAAAGTGTACGATTGTGTAAGTCTAAATCCTTTACCTTTACCTCCCTAACGTTTCTACTTCTAATCCCCGTAGATATAACAAGATTAGCAATAGTCCACGACCTTACCTCTGAGAACATCATTTTCGTTGGCTTAGCAATTAGCTTTTGCACTTCCTCTTGTGTCAGCGGTGTCTTATTCTCTCTTGTATCCTTTAATAATTCAATATTAACCTTATGACAATAACCACATTTATACGCATAATTCATAAGTTTTCTAAGGTGCTTGAGCCTTTCGTTTACAGTAATTACTTTAACCTTACGCTTATCAAGTAGATAATTAATGTATCCATTGATAGCACCTGTTGTTATATCCTCGATTAGGAAATCATCACCAAAGTAATCAGCCATTACAATAAAGTTAAATTCATTGTTCTCTAATGTTTGCGGTCTAAAGTTTCTAGCTTTGCTATATTCCATGTGTTCATCATAAAGTTGTTTCAATGTCATCTCTTTAGTTTGATTGATTCTAAGCCTATTTTTTACTGTTTTAGTTGCCATAAATTAGTCTCCATTTCATATGAATTTTACTCAAAAGGAAATGGAACATATTTTTAGTAAGTAATGACCTCTTTGATTAACCACTGAACTCAAGAATATGATAATATCAACGATTATAGGCGTTCAAATTCCATTCATAAATATTAATCTCCCGAACTCCCATCATATACATCTC
>JAUMTV010000107.1 GCA_030531025.1 Turicibacter sp. | reverse complement strand
GGTCTTTTCAAAGCTGACCTCGCGGAGGGAGTTTGGATTTATTTTCATAGTAGATGCAAAAAATTATGATTATTGAAGATGCACCCGTCATTCGTGAAGAGTTGCAAGTTTTTTTAAGTCGCTATGGCTATGAAGTGCAGGCACCGACTGAATTTACAGCTATCATTGATGAAGTGAAACGTCAGCAACCACATTTGATTTTACTTGATATTAACTTGCCTGTTTTTGATGGGTATTATTTGTGTAAAGAAATTCGAAAATTTTCAGATGTTCCTATTATTGTTGTGACGAGTCGGGATAATGAATTAGATGAGCTCATGAGTATGAATTTAGGAGCAGATGATTTTGTGACTAAACCTTATAATACACAAATTTTATTAGCGCGTATTTCTTCGTTACTGAAGCGCGCCTATGGAACACCTGTCACGTCTGAAACTTTAACGTATAAAGGATTAAGTTTAAATCTATCAAGCGGTTCAATGAGTTATGAAAATCAAACGATGGAACTGACGAAAAATGAGTTGAAAATTTTAGCCCACCTATTAAAAAATCAAGGACAAATTGTATCACGTGAGACATTAATGGAGCAGTTATGGAAGTCTGATTTATTTGTCGATGATAACACATTATCCGTAAATGTCACAAGACTTCGTAAAAAATTAGAAGAGATGGGACTACGTGATATTATTGAAACAAGACGCGGATTAGGATATATTATCGCATGAGTTTTTTAGCTTTTATAAAAAGTAAAGGGATGTTTCTTGGAATTAATGGGCTATTGTTTTTAACTATTACTTTATTAATGATGTTAATTCATGTTAATGGAGTGATTATCTTTTTCGTCGGATATATTTGGTTTATGCCACTGTTTTCTTATATGATGTTAGATTACATAAAATATCGTCGATATTTTATGGCTTTAGAAGAAAGTGTTCAACAACTTGATCAAGCGTATTTAATTTGTGAAGTCGTTGAAGAACCTTCATTCTTAGAAGGGCAAATGATTCATGAATTATTAAGAGTTATTACGAAAGATATGCATGAACATGTGAATCGCTATGAGCGGATGGAACAAGATTACCGAGAGTATATTGAGGCATGGGTTCATGAAATTAAGACGCCTATAGCTTCTGTTAAACTCGTGCTTGAAAATAATAGTGGACCTCTGGGTCAGAAAGTAGACTTTGAACTAAGAAAAGTTGAAAACTTCATCGACCAAGTGCTCTATTATGCGCGTTCGTTTGAAGTGAGTCAAGATTACGTGGTGAAGGAATTTGAGCTTCGTGAGGTCGTGCTGCGGATGATTCGTCAAAACTCGCGTGAGTTTATTTATCATAAAGTGGGAATTCAGATTGGGGAGCTTGACGGTATTGTTTTTAGTGATGCGAAGTGGGTAGAGTTCATTTTAAATCAGCTCATTAATAATGCGATTAAGTATACAAAAAAAGAAGATGGTAAAGTATCTTTTGAGACGATGATTCACGAACAAAGTGTGGTATTAATGATTAAAGATGAGGGCGTTGGCATTAATGAAAAAGATTTACCACGTGTTTTTGATAAAGGATTTACAGGTGAAAATGGACGCTTATTTGGAAAATCAACAGGAATTGGTTTGTATCTATGTCAAAAACTTTGTCAAAAATTAAGAATTGGCTTGGAAATAAACTCGCAAAAAGAGGGTGGAACAACTGTTTACTTAACATTTCCTAAAGGGAAGTTTGCCTTTTTAGAAGAATAAATGGTTAAGGTGATGTTAAAACGTCAATAATAGGATACATTAAGAGGGAGGTATCTGTTATGAAACGTTTAATGTCATGGATAATGTTAGGACTACTCATTTTTTCAATAATGGGTTGTTCAAATAAAGAGTTAAGTAAAGACGACCAAGCATTAGTAGAGCAATTAATGAAAGATTATCAAACTTATTTTGATTTTCCACTGGATGTCAATTCATTTTCTGCTCATATTCAAAAGCAAGAGTCACTTGTTGATCAAGCAAAAAATGAGCCTATTTATGATGGGGATCGTGTCACTTTAGTACGCGGTGGTGAGCCGAAAGATAATGAAGTTTTACGTGTAACCGGTGAATATAAAGACGGTGAATTAACTGGAATTTTTGTTGAGATTCACTCGGAGCCAACTGATTATAGTGAAGAAAGTTTAGAACAATTAGCCGTTGCTTTTTTAGCGGATCATCAGTTAGCTAGTGAAGTTTCTTTAGTGGACCAAAATATGAAAGAAAATGAACGTGAAATGATTTTCCGATTTAAAACTGAAAAAGACACGGTCATTAAAGTGTATGTAAATGAAGACTTGAAAGAAGTGGTCGGTTTTTTAACAACAGACGGTGAAGACTTATAAAAAAACGATTCGTTAAGAATCGTTTTTTAAGAGAGCTGAAGTGCTCGTTTTGTAATGTGATGGATATTCGTAAAAATTAAAAAGGCAAGAAGAGTTAACAATTCTGAAACCATTAAGGCTGCCCAAATGCCGTGTAACCCAAATAAGTTCGTTAAAATGAATAAGACGATCGGTAAGAAAATAACAGAACGGCAAGCGCAAAGGAAATTTGAATACTTAGGTGTCTCAATTGCTTGATAGTAAATCGTTGTATTTAAATTTAAACCGATAATAATGAAAGCAGCATTAACGATATTAAGTCCAACATAGGCCATATCAATGATTGTTGGATCTTGAGTAAAGATACTGATAATAGGACGCCCAAAGAAGAAGCAAATTGCGATAAATAAGAAATTAATGAGGTAATTGGTCTTATTGGTTAGACGATAATATTTCATCATTGGTTCTTGTTCTTTTGCACCGAAATGATAACTAATCAGCGGTTGTGCCCCAAAGGCTAGTCCTAATAGTAATAAGTAGATTGGTGTTGTTAAGTAGTTAATGATACTGTAAGTGGTAATGCCAATTTCACCAACGGTTTTTACTAAAGCGATATTTGTTAAATAAATAATAATCGAGAAGGCAGCTTCGGCAAAGAACGAAGGAAAGCCGATACTTGAAAATTCTTTAATGATGTTAAAGTTAAGTTTCACATTGCCAAAGCGTAATCGCCCTTGACGACGGATGAAATGAATCAAAATGATAGAAACAGTTACGACTTGCCCAAGACCAGTTGCCATGGCGGCTCCAAATAATCCTAGTTGTAGCGGGAAGATGAATAAATAGTCGAGTACGATATTGGTGATTGCTCCTGAAAGTGTCGCAATCATTGCTAGTTTAGGATTCCCATCATTTCGAATAAAGCTATTTAAAGCAATTCCAATAATATTAGGAATACAAAATAATGAGTAAAATCTTAAGTACGTTTTAGCTAAATCATATAAATCAGGAGTCGCACCGAGTCCCTTAACAATAGGTCCAGCAAATATTACGCAAGTAATACTAATGATAAAACTAATAATGAGTAAAAATTTGAACACTTGATGAAACATCAAGTTTGCAGTTTCAACATCTTTACTTCCAAAGTTTTTTGAAATTAAGGCTCCTCCACCAACAGCAAACATAGTTGCCATACCAAATAACATAATGGTCAGCGGGATCACAACATTGACCGCTGCTAATGCAAGATCTCCGACTCCTTGTCCTACAAAAATACCATCAATGACTGTATATAAAGATGAAATAAACATGGCTAATGCAGATGGAAGTGCATAGCTTAGAAATTTTTTCGTCATTTCTCTCATACCTTTCTGTTTAAGTCTCTTTTTAGTATACTAAACTATCTGGTAACCGTATAGTCAATATTTTTGTTTAGAATAACTAAAAAAGGACGTCACTTTTTTAATGATGAACGTCCTTTTAAGTTTGATTCATTCCTAGTTGTTCTTTAATTGCATCAATTTGAGCTTGTAATAAATCAATGTCGTCATAGAGAGTGTCAAAGTCAGTTTGTTCAGCTTCGTATCTTGCACGATTTTGACCTTCATTTTGTCGGGCTTGTCTGAAGAGTTCTTGTTCTACCATATTACCGAGAGTGACCCCAATATCGACAAGTGCTCCACCGACAATTTGGCGTTCAAATACATTAAGTTCAACACCGATAATAATTGCAATAATAGTAACGACTAAAATATATTCGACCGGGTCTAAACTTCCGATAAAGGCAAAGAGTTCAGAGTTGGTAAAACCATAGCGATAGGTTGTCGTTTGTGGAGGAGCATAATTGAAGGCAGTTCGATGGGCAATAGCAGCCGCACTTTGACCACTGTTTGCTGCACCACCACTTGTTCCAGAACTTGTTCCAAAACGCCCAGTTGTGTTTATTGTTCCACTGGCTGTAGTTGCTGATGATTCGGATGCCTGAAATCTAAGCTCATCAGGATCGAAGTCATCGGGAAGAAAACTTTGCCCATCTAGAGGCGATTCTATTTTTTTTTCAGTCGAGGTGGAAGAGTCTAAGGTGTTATTGCCAAGAGGAGTAGGCGGAGATAGAGGAATATCATCAATCATTGATTGCATTTGACTTACTTTATCAGTTAATAGTTCAATGAAATTGTGCATGAGCTCATCAGAGGATTCCGTTTGACGTGATTTTCGTTTAGGTGACTGGGACTGTCTATGAGTGGAGAGTTGTTTTTTTTTCATAGTGTCCTCCTTATATAAACTATTGCTTTTTATAATAGAAAAAAATTAATAGCATACATTTACTGTATCAGGTTTAAAATCATAAAACGTCTTTAACGTAGACCGACGATAGAAGCAGTAAAATTTTTTGCGATGTACAAAGGTTACTGTTTCTTATATATTCTAGTATATGCATTTAGGTGAAAGTCGGACATTAGCGATATGAACAAGATTGCTAATTTATATTGCGTTTACATAGAAGGGATTGAATATTAGGATTAAAAAACATATAATAGGATTGAATATAGTAAAATAAGGTAATTATAAATATAGTATGAAATTGCCTAATTTAGGGAATGATTATATTACTACATTTAAGAGAAAGTGGGGTATCTGTTTTAGGACAGGATAGAAGTTATGAGAGTGGTGGAGATTGATAGATTAGAATTTAATTCTCAATTAGAAGTAGAGATCGGATCGAGTAATTGGTATTTACAGCTACTTCATTTAGCTTATGGATTCTTTGAATATCGTGTCAGTGAATGCATTTGGTATGTTAGTGATGTAGTTGAGCAGTTACTAGAATTTGATCCAGAGGCTCGAAATTCACAGAGTTTATTTAATAATGAATCTATTAATGAACTCGTTGATACTTTTTTACTGAGTCCAGACACTGAGCTAACTCAAGATTTATTAATTCGTCATAAACATAAACCTTGGGAAACACTTGTGCTAAAATGTGAGAAAGTGATTGATGCTAAGGGTGAGGTGCGTGTTAGAGGGCTAATTCTCGATTTATCATTTAAGAAAAAACATGATTTGATTGATGCTCAACTTCAAAAGTTACAAGCATTAGGTCAGTTGACAAGTGGAGTTAGTCATGATTTTAATAATCAATTAAATGGAATTTTAGGCTATGTGGCCTTAATGAAAACAATGACAGAAGATGAAACGCTGTTACGTTATATGGATGGGATAGAACGTTCAGTACGTCATTCAACGGAGTTAACTCGTCAATTATTGGCCTTTTCACATAAACCGGAAAATAAACGTATGAATCTTGATTTAGTACAAATTGTTAAAGATACGGTTAATATGTTAAAACATACAATCGATCGTCGAATTAAGATTGAATTAAATATTGAGCCAGATGAATATTATGTATTAGGTGATGAATCTCAATTAAATAATGCAATTTTAAATTTATGTATTAATGCACGTGATGCCATTAAAGGTCAAGGCTGTATTGAATTAACATTGACTCACGATCAACTGGAAGAGATTCCAGGTAATTTATTAAATACGAATATTACACCAAATGAATATGCTATTTTAAAAATTAGAGATACAGGTTGTGGGATTGATGCTAGCTTAATGCCTAATATTTTTAAGCCATTCTTTACAACAAAAGATGTAGGGAAAGGAACGGGAATGGGGTTAGCAAGTGTCGTTGAAACACTACGTAATCATAATGGGGCTATTGAGCTTGAGTCTATTGTTGGAAAGGGAACGACATTTACACTGTATTTACCGATTAATCATGGGATTGAAGAATTTGTTAATGAAGAATCAGTTCCAAGAGGCGTTGGAAAAGTGCTACTCATTGATGATGAGTTATCGAACTTAGAAATCACAGAAGCTTTATTAGAAAGCTTTGGTTATAGTGTCACTGCTTTCTCGGATCCAAAGCATGCGATTAAGCATTATGCAAAAACATTTAGTCAATATGATTGCATCTTACTAGATGTTATTATGCCAGGGATGAGTGGAGTTGATGTGTTTAAAGCGATTAAGCTTATCAATACAGATGCTAAGGTGATTCTCTTAACTGGAGTTAGTGAACGTTTAGAGTTAGACTTTGTGTTACGTCATGGTGTAGATGCATATGTTCCAAAACCAGTGGATCATTATACGTTATCAAATGGGGTTTATAGTGTTTTAAATTCTAAACCAGTCGAAGTGAAGCCAATGAAGGCTGAACAACTTATTGAAATGAGCTCAATGCTTAATATTTCTTATGCATTAGAGCGTATTGCTGGTAATGCTCGTTTATATCTACGAATTGCTCATAACTTTAGAAAGCATTTTTACATGATTATTGAACAGCTACCACAATTAATTGAATCCAATATTGATGAAGCAATCCGAATTGTTCATACAATAAAAGGATTAGCGGCTCAACTTGGAGCAGATGAGCTTTATGAATATAGTCGTGAACTTGAATCTGCTTTAAAAGATGAGGATTCGTATGAAGATATTTTAAGCATTTTTATCGAAGAATTTATGGAAGTGATGGATGAATTAGCACGTATCGAAGGGTGGAAGGTAGGTTAAACCTACCTTTTTAAAAAGAAGATACCGTATAAATAGTGAGAGAAACTGATGGGATTTTTGTGGGAGACTTCATTTGGTTACCTAGATATGGTATAATAGCTTAAAAATTTAACCGTGAGGTGTCACTATGATTTACTTATTAGTCATAAGTTTTTGTTTCATAATTGCGGTGTTAGTTACTCCTTATGTCATGAAACTTGCTTACTTTACAAATGCTGTTGATCAACCAAATCAACGAAAAGTTCATAGTCGTATTATGCCAAGAATGGGAGGTCTAGCTATCTATGTTGCCTTCTTATTAGGATATATGATTTTTAGAGTAAAAGGATATGCACTTGATTATGATGAGATAGCGTTTATCGATGCTTATTTTATTGCTTCCTTTTTAATTGTTGTGACTGGGATGCTTGATGATATGTTTGAATTACCGGCAAAACCAAAAGCTCTCGTTCAGCTAGTTGCTGCACTAATTATGGTTCTATACGGTAATTTTATGATTGATAAAATTTATTTACCGTTTTTACCGGTCATTGACTTAGGATGGCTAGGTGGAATTGTTACTGTTATTTGGATTGTAGGGATTACGAATTCAATTAACTTAATTGATGGATTAGATGGTTTATCATCTGGAATATCGGCTATTTCTTTTGGAACAATGGCGATTTTAGCTGCTTACCAAGGCGAATTATTTGTTGCGGTAATGTCTTGTTTATTACTTGGATCAACGCTCGGATTTTTAGTTCATAATTTTCACCCAGCTAAAATCTTTATGGGAGATACAGGCTCGTTATTTTTAGGATTTTCAGTGTCTGTGTTATCTTTACTTGGATATAAAAATGCAGCCTTTGTGTCATTCATTGTACCGATTGTCATGTTATCTGTTCCAATCTTTGATACAGTATGGGCGATTATCCGTCGTACTTTAAATGGTCAGTCTCCATTTAAGCCTGATCGTGGCCATGTCCACCATCAATTATTAGATCGAAATTTAGGTCATGTAAAAAGTGTATTAGTTTTATATGGAATTGCAGCCTTATTTTCAATAACAGCTATTCTTTATACAATGACATCAAAGTTTTACGGATTAATAATGTTAGTTGTTGCAATGGTAGTTGTAGAATTAGTCTTTAATACAACTGGCTTATTCCGTTCTAAGTCAAAGGTAAAAGATGAGATAAAAACTCAGAGTAACAAAGAAGAGGAAGAAACTTCTTCGGGGGAAATATCAAAAAAATAAGATGAAATAAAGAGGTGTGAGAAATGAGAAAACCAATTATTACAGGGAACTGGAAGATGAATAAAACACGTGATGAAGCTTTACAATTTATTTATGCAGTGAAAGATCAAGTCACTTCAAGTGAGAAGGTAGAGTCAGTTATTTGTGCACCATTCCCTTATTTACGTTGTTTAGTTAAACGTCAAGGTGATTTTATACGTGTAGGGGCACAAAATATGCACTTTGAAAATTCTGGTGCTTATACAGGAGAAGTGTCACCTGATATGTTAACTTCAATTGGTGTTTCTTATGTTATTTTAGGTCATAGTGAGCGTCGTGAGATGTTTAATGAAACAGATGAATCAGTGAATAAAAAAGTTCATGCAGCATTTGCTCATCAATTAATTCCAATCGTCTGTGTCGGAGAATCGTTAGAAGATCGTGAAAACAATACGACGAATCAAGTAGTCGATCAACAAACAGTCGCTGCATTAGTAGGCTTAACTGTTGATCAAGTTAAACAAGTCGTTATTGCTTACGAGCCAATTTGGGCCATTGGAACAGGGCGTACAGCAACTGCAGAACAAGCGAATGAGACCATCGGATATATTCGTCAAGTGGTTGAGCGTGTTTATGGTAAAGAGGCGGCAGATGCGATTCGTATTCAATATGGAGGATCAGTTAATTCATCGAACATTAAAGAGTTAATGTCACAAGAGCACATTGATGGTGCGTTAGTCGGTGGGGCCTCTTTAGATCCAAAATCATTTTTATCATTAGTTAATTATCAAGATTAGTTTAGTGAAGTGATTCTAAAATCTTAGAATCACTTTTCTTTTTATATATAGAAACAGATATGTATTTCATGTTTTTATAACAGACTTGGTTGAGAAGCCGCTTTAATACTAAGACAGACTATCGTCCAGGGGTCACCTAGCGATTATCAAAGATAATCTAATCCTCCTTTGCTAGGGCTTTAAAAGTTTTCCGATATGAAAAACTTATCTGGACTTATATATATTTTAGATAAAGAAAAAGCTGTATCGTTTAGATACAGCTTTTCGCTTATTTACTTCCGCCATTACGAATGACATTCACATCACATTTAGCATGTTTCACAATATCAAGAGAGACGCTTCCAAGTAAAAAGCGATCAAATCCTGATTTATTACTTGCCCCACAAACGATTAAATCTGCTTCATAACCAGGAGCGATAACTTCAGCAATCGCAAGTCCAGGAGAAGAACTATACGTTTGAACTATTTCAACATCTTTTACTCCTGCTTTTATGGCATCGTCTTTATATTTTTCTAACTCTTCATCCATATAATTTGAAAAATCTTGTTTGAAAATATGTGTGGTAGATAACATACCAGTTGGATCAATTGGCGTATAGATAATCGTATTTTTTTTGATATGGCAAAGTGTTAATTTTGATCCAAATGCAACTGCAGTTTCAACCGCAGATTGAAAAGCTAATCGAGACTTCGCACTATCATCAACGGCAACTAAAATGTTTTTATACATAGCAAGCTCCTCCTTTGATAGGTCAATATCTATCTAATTCTATTATACACGAAACTAAATTAAAACGCTAACACCGCTTACCTTTATTTGGTATATAATTATTATATGAAAAAAAGAAAGCATTATGCTTCCTTTTCATCAGTTGTATTCATTTCAAGAACAGCAGTAAACACAAGAATTAAAATAGAAAATATAATCTCCCCACTTGTCGAGAGGCTGACCCCACTATACCATTCATCAGCAAAATGAGTAATAAATAACGTTAGGAAAAAGTCTAAGATATACCGAAAAATTAAACACTTTCTTGAATTCCATGAACAAAGGTATGCGAATCCTTCGACAACCATTTTTCCTAAGTATTCAGCGATTAAATCAATAGAGGCAATAATGAAGATGAATAAAATGACTTGCCAACGACTATGATATTGAATCCCACTTAGATATAGCATTGCAATTAAAGGAAGGGTAATGATAAGTAATAGTAAAGAGCCCCCTAGGCTAAAGAGAGCGATCTTTAAGATGCGTTGTGACATATAATCTCTCCTGTATTAAAAGTAACATTTATTTGAAAGGGATGTATCAACCTTAAAATGAGACTATAGCTGTTATTAAAAACGATTAGTGATGTTCCAATAGGTTTCACTTTTAGATTATTATAAAAGTACTGACTCTCATTGAATGGATGATAAATAAAAGTTTTACATAACAATAACTTAACTATATATAAACAGAAATAAAATCTACATTTATCACGACACACTAAATGTTT
>JAUMTV010000106.1 GCA_030531025.1 Turicibacter sp. | reverse complement strand
CATCATTCTACATCAGTCTTAGTTAATCGATTGCTTTAATACTAAGACAGACTATAGTCCAGGGGTCACCTACCATGCGAAGCATGTTTCCTCCATTAGTAGGGCTTGGGTCACCTAGCAGTTTTACTTGTAAAACAATCGACCATTGCTAGGGATTTAAAAGTTTTCTGATATGAAAAACTTATCTGGACTTATATATAAACAGAAATAAAATCTACATTTATCACGACACACTAAATGTCTGATAGTTGTGCCGTGGGTCACCTACCATGCGGAGCATGTATCCTCCACTGGTAGGGAGTTCAAGGCAGACTATAGTAGCGCTAAATCAGCTCCACCATAAGCATAGGCATGATTTAATTTTTCAAAATCTTGCTTTACCACTGGAATATAACTTAATGTATCATGCTAAATCCATGTAATCTTTGCGATATTATTTTTAGCATCGAGTGATAAAATTTTCATTGCATCACTACGCCCATCTTTTGATCCCCATTTTTATCAACACCAAAATCCATATCCCTTTTAGTTAAGAAATGATACCATATTATCTTTTGAAAATCTTATTAAAAATGTTTTGTAAGCTTTCTATTCCTGATTGAATGGAAGATGTAATTTTATCTTTAAATTCGCTCCATTTGTTTTCAGTTTCACCTTTTGTCATAGCTAGGTGCACATCGTCTTTTAAATCTAAAAATGTTTCATGATCAGGGGATAGTGCTAATCCTTCATCAATTTTTGATAACGATTGTTCATAGTCTCCCTCTTCGTAATAGGCGATGGCTTCAACCAAAATCTGTTGCAGCCACCAACGTTTCGCTGAATCTGCTAATTGTTGTGCTTTTTCATAGTTCGGATCCCACTCAACGACTTGTTGATAGTAATGATAAGCAGATTCCCACTCTTTTTCTATTGCATAAGCCTCCGCTTGATCAAAGGCCTTTCTTGATTGTTTTAACTCTTCAATTTTTTCTTGATAGCTTTGAATATTAGAAGAACGATTTGCAAATGATTCGATGCGTTTAGCAGTGCCTATCGCCTCATAATAAGTCATTTCATTTTCTTTAAATTGATCTAATGTTTTCTGTGCTTCTTGCATTAAAAACTCATCAAACTTTTTTCCTTGTGTCGCATAAAGTTCATAACGAATTTTTTCAAAGCTCATTAAATCATTATCTTCATAATAAGTCATAGCCGCTTGAAAGACTTGTGATAATCGATAGTTAAATACAAAAATCCCTATCCCAATTAACAAAATAAGCCCTAGGCTGCCAATAATTAAGTGACGCTTATATGTTTGAATCCATGTCTTAATGGAAAATAGCCATTTTTTCATGACTTTACCTCCTGTTTCTTTTCATCTTCACATCCTTTTAGTCCCCTCATGAATCAAGCCTATCTGATTTTTAACCTAAATGATTGACTTGTTAAATCTATATATAAACAGATAAGTATTCTACATCTAAGGTGGCAAACAAAACTACTGATATCCTTTCTTTATAAAGACATCCTATAGTCCAGCTAAAACTTATATAGACTTATATAGTTATAGTTTATCATAATCTCACAACTTTGGTTGTATTAGATATTACCAATTAAAAAGTCATCAGATTAAACTGATGACTGATGTCTCACACAACGTTTTCCTTTTCGATAATAAAGACCGAAACATTGATTACAACTTAAGCACTGAGACGATTGATTTTCTTGCAATTTCTCAACGAAATCAGGTTCACAAATAAAGGGACGACTTAATGAGACAAGATCAATTCCCGCTTCCTTCACAGCTTTTACATCATCTAGCGTTCGAATACCACCAACTAAAATTAGTGGAACATTAACTTTTGTTTTTAATAATTGAGCACGTTTTAGATAATAAACATGCTCACTACGTTTTTTACTCGAAAAATCACAACCGCTTAATTCAACCGCTTCAATCCCGAATGCTTCAAATTGCTTAACATAATAAATTAAATCTTGTTCATACGCTTCATCATCCATTAGTGCATTACTATTAATTTTAACAAAGATGGGATAATCACTTCCACAAGCTTCTTGGATGCCTAAGATAATTTCTTTTGGTAAACGGAATCGGTTTTCACGATTTCCTCCATATTCATCCGTTCTCTTATTATACATCTCAGTTGTAAATTCACTTAATAAATAACCGTGTGCCATATGAACTTGAACACCATCAAATCCGACTTCCTTCGCACGTTTAGCTGCCTCAACAAAAGCAACTTTAACTTCCTCAATGTCTTGTTTCGTCATTTCTTTTGAGGGACAACCTTCTCTTAATTCTAAAACTGAAGGACCAAGTGGTTCTTCTACTCTTGCTTTTGCACCCGCATGAGCAAGCTGAGCAATAAAGCAGCCCCCTTATTGATGAACGGCTTCAACGACTTCTTTCATACGTGGTAAAATGTCATCACAATCAATTCCATTTTGATCGTTTGAAGCTTGTCCTTTTTTAGAGACATATAAATGCCCACTTATAATTAGCCCAACTTGATGTTTAGCTAATTGTTCATATACGCTTTGTTGAGCTTGACTCATGAGCCCATCTTCTTTTTGAAGATAATCATGTGTCGCCGAACAAACAAAACCATTTTTTAACTTTAAGTGTTTTAATTGAATAGGTTCAAACAAATTCATCCTCTCACTTCCTTCTGATGACTAATGTACGAGAAAGATTAATAAAAATCAAGAACGAATGAAAAAATCATGCCTAAGCATGATTTTCACATCGTACAAATTCCTTTTCCACGTTTTTTCGAGATATTAAGTTTTTTACTCGCTAATTTGATTTGATCATCAATATCAAGCATATTCATTAACGGCCCTTTACTCATCCCCATACAAAAGGTGATCACTCTTTTTTCTGTTACAATCGAATTGGTCTCTATATCCTTCTTGACAGCCGTCATAACATCTCTTAATTGTTCATCATCCCCATATTCCGTCACAATAATAAACTTTTGTCCTAAGTGACGTGAAATATAAGCATCTGGAAAATGTTTTTTTAATATATTAGCTATTTCTTTTAAGATTTTATCCCCTGCTAAATAACCAAAGGTTTCATTATAAGACGTAAAATCATCGATATCAATCACTAAAAAACGAAACTCTTTAAATTGCCCACATTCAAATTCAAGTTGTTTGTAAAGTTCTTCCTTTGTTAATGTTTGTGTAAGTGGATCTAAACCTTTACTCTCTTGAACGAGGCGCTTTAAGACATTAATTCGATGAATATAACGATAAAATGCATAAATTAATCCACCAACTCCCATTAGGATGACGTTATAAAGGATAAAAGTTAATATCCTAATGATATTCCAGTTTTCAGTTAGTGCTACATTAGTATCTTGATTTTGAATAACGTCTGTCAGTGAGGATACTCCTTCTAGTTCATTCGATAACACGGTTTGACGCATACTCATATATTGATAAATTGTTTCATAATCACCTAATGAAACTAATGTATCCATAATTGCCTCTAATAAAATAAACTTCTCATCTCTAATTTCATTTAAATTCCATACTTCATCAAATAATGTTTGATAAGCTTCAAGATAATCTGTCTGACTGTTACCCATTTGGTAGTCTATGTCTAATCTGAACTTTGCTAACCACAGATTCATAACTTCATTATTTAATTCCTCTTGTTTTAACTGCTCAAATTCATGTAAATACTTCAAACTTTCCTCATATCGTTGTTCTTGAAAATCAATATAAATGAGCGCAAAGTCCTTTGCCATGTTATATCTCTCTACCACTTCCACTGGAAGATCTACTATAACTTCTTCTAATAGCTGTATCTCTTTCATTACTTCTTCATATCCATTTAATAAGTACGTATTTTGTAGTCGCATCCCAACCATTTCAATCGCCGTTTGATGATCAATCAAATTAAAATAAGTCTCTAGCGTTTCATTTGATTCTTTATAATGACCGGCCATAAAATAAAGAATACTCATTTTTCTTAAAATGTCACGCTCTAAATAGCTATATTGATGAGTAACACATATATCTAAGGCTTTGATTAATTCATTTAATGCAAGATCATACAAACCACTCTTTTTATAAATTAATGATAATAACAATTGAGCATTGACTTGGTGATAACTATCTTCAACTAAAGCAGATACTTGATTCATTAAATGAATGGGAAAACTTAAATGATCCGTATTAAAGATTAACGCCCTGGCAAAGTCACTATATAACGTGGCCTTAGCCTGTTTATCATTTAATTGATGAACAAGTTCATTCGCTTTTTCAAAAAATTGATATCCTTTATCGGTATCAGATAATTTGATATAATTTGTCGCTAATTCTTGATAAATTCTCACTTCTAACTTCAAAACAAGCTGATCAGATAACGTTAATGCATTTAATAAATTAATATTAGACTGTTCATACTCTTCTTGTAACGCATCCAATTTCCCAAGTACGTAATAAATTTCAGATAATAAGGCTCTCGACTCCGCATTCGCTAGCTCTTGCTCAATTTTTATTTCATATTCTTTTAATTCTTTCGGTGTAAATTGATAGTTAGGCTCGTTATCAATGATGTCCAAAAATTGTTGACTGACTGATTTATTAAAAAATGATGCAAAAGCCACTCCAATTATTAAGCAACAAACGATAAAAAATGTACCAATACCAATTCCTAAGAGTCTTTTTTTCAACTCTCCACCCTCCTATTTACAAATTAATACAAAATATCAAAAATATTACTATTATTCCTAGTTTAATAATCATATCATGTCAATTCGTGAACATCAATTATCTTTATTAAATTCATCATAGTTTGTAACACTTACTCATACACTGATACTATCTCATGTCTTTTGAAGGATGGTGTTTTATGTATCCCGTTTATAAATATATTGGAAAACGCGAACAATGTGAAGAAGTTGATTTAACTTTTCCACCTCAACATCAAGATCGCCAACCTGGATTTGAATATATCATGAATCCACGCCCAATTGCAGAAAACCCTTATGCAACCTATGCTAAAAGATTAAAAGATAAAGTAGCAATCGTTACAGGTGGTGACTCTGGAATTGGTCGAGCAGTGGCGTATGCTTTTGCTCATGAAGGAGCTGATGTCGTCATTTCTTACTTAGATGAGCATGTCGATGCAAAAGAAACGATGCAACGTATAAAGGAAATCGGAAGAGATTGTATTTTAGTTCCTGGTGATTTAACAAATAAAGAAATGGCAAATGAAGTCGTTCGCCGTGCGCTTAACCGCTTCGGACAAATCGATATTTTAGTAAATAATCACGGTATTCAGTTTGTTACTGATAGTATTTTAGATATCACGGAAGAGCAACTTGATCGGACCTTTAAAACAAATATCTATTCCTTCTTTTATCTCACACAGGCTGCACTTCCCTATTTAAAACGTGGTAGTAGTATTATTAATACAACATCAGTCACCGCTTATGAAGGAAATAAACATCTCATTGATTATAGTTCAACTAAAGGAGCCATTTTAACGTTCACTCGTTCTCTGTCACAATCACTTGTAGAGAAAGGCATTCGTGTTAATGGGGTTGCTCCTGGTCCAATTTGGACGCCACTTCAACCCGCTTCATGGCCAGCTGAGGTATTAGAAACGTTTGGAACAAAAACATCTCAAGTTCCGATGAATCGTGCTGGACAACCGTTTGAAGTGGCTCCTACCTTCGTCTTCTTAGCTAGTGATGACTCAAGCTATATGACGGGACAAGTTCTTCATCCAAACGGCGGAACGATTACAAGTACATAACAAAAAGCTATCCAATTGATGGATAGCTTTTTAATTAGGATCGTTTAAGATGAAATGGGAACAGTAATTAAAAATTTGAACTGTTTGTCAATTTCTGAATACTCCCACATCGTCATTCCATTGTAACGCTTCACGACACGCTGAATGTTTTTGACACCGTATCCATGAATCTCTTGATTATCTTTTTGAATAATTAATTGTCCTTTGCGAACCAGTGGTGGTTCATCACAACTATTAATGACTTTTAAAACAACATAGGAACCGTTAAGGGTATAGAGACTAAACTCTATACTCTTCTTCTCACTTTTCATGCTGCTTTCAATCGCATTATCTAAAAGATTCGTTAAAATGATAACTAAGTCTTTATCTTCAATAAACTCTAACGAAGCAGTTTCGAATTGTCGCTTAAATGTAACATTTTCTTTCTTCATTTTTAATATCTTTTCATTTAATACCACATCGAACAAATGATTTCCTGTAATCACCGTTTGTGACAACTCATCTAAATCATGATAAACGCTATCAATGTATTGAATTGCTGGATGCTCTGGTGATGAATTAATTAATCCTTTAATACTAATTAAATGATTTTTTATATCATGCGCTATTTCATTAATTCGTTCATATTTAGAAAGAATAATTTCATTGTGTTCTCCTATCATTTGAACACGTTGTTGCTCGACTTTAATTTCTTTTGACTTATAGTAACGAATTAATAATCCACCACTTACAAAGGCGATAACGATAATAACGCTCACGATTCCTAAAGCAATCGCTAATTGAAGTCCAATCCATTGGTCATAATCTTGTACCATTTCAATTGAGCCTCCCATTAATTGACTCATTGAAGTCGTAGTTAAAATTACCAATGGCATCTCACTACATAAGCGGGCGTAGATTAAATACTCCCCTTCGCCTTCGTCCCCATTAATTTTTATAGTCTTTGTATACTCTCCCTTTTCAACTAGATGTTCTCGAAGATCTTCTATAAATTCACGCTTCTTATCGCTCATCGAATATAAAAAAAGATATTGATCCTCACTAGATTCTTCTCCTGTGATAAGTTGTCCGAAATAATAATCTGTTGTAGCATAATCCTCTGATAATTGAATCATACTAAAACGTGTTTCAAATTGTTGTAATAACTTTACATTATTAGAAATAGCTTCTGTTATTAATTCATTATGCTTCGATTTTTTAAGTTTAATAATAACTATTTGATTAGTCTTTTCAACATAATACATTTGATAAACACCAGACTCAATTAAATACTTATCTAAATCCTTAGTTACATATATCTCTTGACCATCTAAATAAGCGATATCTAAGCGATTCTCTTTTTGATTCCATGCCGTAAATTCTAAGTTAGGGTATTTTTGGCTGAGTGATTGAATAAATTCGCTCACATCTTCCGCTGTTAGGTCTTCATCTATTTGCACATATGAATCAATTTGATGTTCAACAATTGTCATTTGTTTGAAAATGATATCGTCTATCTTTATATAATAAGAAATGAGCTGGCTTTCTAAAACCTCAGCAAGATTTTTGATTTGTGTAGTCTTCATATTAAGCGCAAAATGAAACATTTTCCTCGCTTCTAATTCATGCTTACTTTTTATAGTTTGAATATAGCCCGCTAGTAAAAGTAAAATGATGGTAGTAATAATAAGACATAATCTATAAGTTCGATGATCTCTTTTCTCCTTCACGCTCATACTTACTATCAACCACCCCTTTAACAGTTAATAAGACTCCTTTACTAATAAAGGAGTCTTTGATTTTATATCTGACTAACATATCTCATAAAACTTTCTTTAAATTGCTTATATTTTCGAAGTGAGATATAGACTTTATCTTCAGTTATTAATGTCACTGTATCTCGTCCCACTATTTTTACATGTTTTAAATTAACTAAATAACTTGAATGCGTTTGAACGAAGTGATGTGAAGCTAATTTTTTCACCCAATAACTTAAACTGTAAGAGCTTGTATATGTTCCATCAAATGTATGAATTAAAACTTTTCGACCATAAATCTCCAAATATAAAATCTCTTCAATGAGCACTTTTGCAATCGCCTTATCCTTTGTTGCCAAAATGTATAATTGACTCGTTTTAAATTCATTTAACAAAGAAAATACTTCAGCATACAAAAGATCATCACTTAAAGGCTTAACTAAAAAACGTGAGGCCAAAATTTTATATCCTTCAGGCCAAAATTGTTCATGAGCCGTCAAAAAAGCAATTTTTGAATGTGTTGAAACATGACGAATTTTTTGAGCCAATTCAACTCCATTAATACCTGGTAACCCGATATCTAGAAAGAATAAATCAAATTGCATGAGTGTGGTACACATTAACAATTCGGCAGACTCAAAAACTGTCACATTTAATTTAATTTTATGCTCTAATTCGTAACGCTTCAATACTCTAATTAGCTGTTGTTCCTGTACTAGCTCATCTTCACAAATTGCGATGTTATACATATTATCACCACCATTAATCGTAATCATCTTACCATAAACCATACTTAGGGACTACTTGATATAATTTCCATTGTCAGTCTGTTTAATAATTTGTAGATGTTGTTCAATTACTCGAAGAGATTCCTCAATTTTAAAATCTTTCGTCAACCGTTTAGATGAACCACTAGCGTTCATGAATAGTTTTTGATTTGGTAAGTTTGTGACATGTTCAATATTCAGATTTTTAAAAGCATTTACTGCTAAATCGATTCTTTCATTAAGCGGTTGAGTTTGGTTTAAAATCACAACAATAAATTGATGTCCTTTATACCGTGTCACCCAGCCTTCTTTAAAAGTTTGTTGCAGTAACTGGGCGGTTTGTTTTAAAACTTGATTTCCTGTTAAGTACCCATACGTTTCATTATACTTTTGAAGCATTTCAATATCAAAAATCATCATTTGAATCGGTAGCTCGCTACCTTTTAAAGCATGAATTTTTTCAAGTAGCCATTCATAATTCCAAGTCTTCGTTAATGAATCTTGATTATTTTGTAAATTAATCATCTTTTCTAATAGCTTTTTTTTATAAAAATGATAACTAACTAATAATCCATTAATTACACCAATACTTAAAGCTGTTCCAATAATCATTCGGTTCGTACTCTTATATTGCACAGCTTTTAACTCCATCATTTGATCGACTTCTTTAAGCATGATTTCCTGAATATCATCAGTATATGCCCCCTCATTTATTTCTTTGATTACTTCGTCTGGAAAAAATTCCACTAATCTTAAATAACTTAAAAACTGCCCGATTAAAGGTCGAAGATTACTCTGAAACCCTTTTAATAAATCAAAATAGTTTCCAAAGTTGACTTCACCTGGATTTGAAATAGCATGTAACTCAAATTGTAGAGTTACTTTCCATTGATTCAATTCCGAACTTCCTTTAACTTGGTCTAGTAATTGTTGAGCACTTGTATAATCTTTATTATAAATCATTAACTGAACACGAGTTAAATCAAATAAACTTTGATACTGTGGCTTTTGTTGTTCATATGTGTCAACTAACTCAATGGTTTGATCATATCCTTCTAAGTAATAGTAACTGTTTACTAAAAGTGGAAATCTCAGATAGTAATAATAGCTATCTGAACTATTCTCTAGTATACTTGTAATAATCTCATAACAAATATCATATCTTTCATTTAAGTAATGGCTTATAGCTAAAAGATATAAACTTTGAGGATATAACTCTTTTTTTTCATATTGCTTAGAAAAGAACAATGCTGTTTGAGCTGCTTCAGTCATTAAATCATATTCCTGTTGAAACATATAAACTTCAGCTAACAGCAAATAATTTTCAACTAAATCCTCTGGTTTATCCACTAAGTTAATCGCTAGATTTAATAACTCTCTAGCGCTATCTAAATACTCATGAGCATTTAAATAGACTCGAACTCTTGCTTGAAGAATTGTTCCTAATAACCTGCCATTTCTTTTGGAAATGGCATAAGACTTTGCTTCTTCATAAAACTCTTGTGAAAGTTCGGCTTCACCTAATAAATAATAATTATTTGAAATGGCCATATAAAGCATCCCCTGAAATTCATCATAGCTTTTCACATTAATATCTAATGCCTTTAAAAAATACTTATTTGATTCTTCATAATCTCCACTAAAAAAATTCAAATAACCCAATGATGAATAGGCCTGTTTTAATTGTGTTCGATTTTTAACAGAACTTAAGTTATCATCTATTTCACTTTTTATTAATTCAATTTCCTCTCGATTTAAATAAAGGTCTTGTTGCTGTTGAATTCCCTTTACAAAATATTCTACTCCCGGATCATAAAATTGACGATATGCAAAAATACCTAAACATGCCAGTATAATGATAATTATGACGACAACAACTCCTATTAGTCGACTCTTCAAAATAAACTTCCTCCTATAATCCACATATCGCTTCTATGATAACACTATAAAAAAAAGGAGCTCAAGAGCTCCCGCAATAATGTTTAAAAATTCGACAAAAATGATTTATTCCACCCACAAAACTTACCTTGAATATGTAAGTCCAGATAAGTTTTTTACATCGTAAAAAACTTTTTAAGCCCTACTAATGGAGGAAACATGCTTCGCATGGTAGGTGACCCAATCCCTAGCAATGGTCGATTGTTTTACAAGTAAAACTGCTAGGTGACCCCTGGACTATAGTCTGCCTTGAACTCCCTACCAGTGGAGGAAACATGCTTAGCATGGTAGGTGACCCAATCCCTAGCAATGGTCGATTGTTTTACAAGTAAAACTGCTAGGTGACCCCTGGACTATAGTCTGCCTTGAACTCCCTACCAGTGGAGGAAACATGCTTAGCATGGTAGGTGACCATACCCCAGCAAAGGAGGATTGTTCGCCATGCTCACTGCT
>JAUMTV010000105.1 GCA_030531025.1 Turicibacter sp. | reverse complement strand
TTGGGAATTTTTTTGTTAGGCTGATTTGCCGAAAGGCAACTCCAAGCGAAGCGACTAGAGTTGTTTTTCGCAAATGCCTAGTGACAAAAAAATGGGACCCACTGTCCAAAAATTTTTTTGAAATTTTTTTATTTTTGAGAAAACTTTATGCCTAAAGGGGGCGTAAAGTTTTTTAATTTTTGATGGAAACCAACTGCGTAAAGGAGCAGATCGGTGACATCAAAATCGGCGATTCGCCGAAGTGTTTTTTAGTCATTACTCTATTCAGCATAGAGTAATGACTCACCACCTATAGGTGGTGCATAGCCCTCGGCAGAGCTCTACATTTTGATACAACGTGTCAAAATAACGGTAGAGTTCTTTATTTTGTCATTCTTTCAAAATCCTTCTTCCTTTCTCCTCATGTTTTGTGCTAAAATTTGAGGTATTGAATAGGCGGTGATTTTTTTATGAATGGTCAGATGACGATTAGTTTTAATAAAGCCAACAGTACCAGTTTGGCACATAATAATCGTGAGAATTTATTTGGAAATCCGGACATTGATTTGGAACGTGTGAAAGATAACATCACTTATGTAAAGTCGGATATTCGGGAAATGTATCATGAAATTTTTGATCAAGCAGTGGCAGATTATAACGCTAAGCAAAAGAGAAGTGACCGAAAGATCGATGATTATTTTTCAAAAATTTTGCACGACAAAAAAACTCATCACCAACAAGAGTTGATTGTGGCAGTTGGTTGTAAAGATGAAAACACAGAAGAAATTTTTGAAATGAAAAAAAATATTTTGGATGAGTACATGAAAGGATTTCAAGAAAGAAATCCAAATTTAAAAGTTTATAATGCAGTCATGCACCTTGATGAAGCAAACCCACATTTGCATATTAACTTTGTGCCAGTTTATGAAAGTAAACGTGGATTGAGTAAGCGAGTGGGATTTGATAAAGCGATTGAGCAACAAGATGGATTAACATTTGAGCGTTGGCGAGAAAATGAAACTGGTGTGATCGAACGTCAATTAAAAGAGAAAGGCATTGAGAGGCAATATAAAGGCTCACACAGCTACATGAAGGTGGCAGAGTATAAAGAGTATGCCGAGAGCTTAGAAACGCTTAGAAGCGAAAAAAACACGGTTAAAAACGATTTGAATGAGATTAAAGGCGAGTTGGAGCAAGTAAGGAGTGAATTTTTAGTCACTGAAAAGGAATTTAAGAAAAAAGATCGTAAAGTAAAAGACTTAGAAGTTAAATCTCAAATCTTAGAAGAGGGGATTGCGAGAGGATTATCTTTTGATGAAAAATTAAAACAGTTCGGTTTTTTATATCAGTCAGAGTTGAAGTCTGAAGAGATAAAAAAATTCCCCGTTGTTGGGGAAATGGTTAAGGTTGAGAAGTATCGTGAGTTAGAAAAAAAATATGAGATCGCGTTAGAACAGAATGAGAAATTAAAAATGTCTAATGCGTTTAATCCAGTTTATCAAAATAGCCTTAGGCAAGACTTAGAAAAGAAATATGAAAGTTTAAGTCAGTCCTTCAACTTAAAAAATAATATGAATGAGCATTTAACCGAACGAGTGAATGAGTTGCAGAAAGAGAATAAGAAACTTAGACAAGAATACAAAGAAGCTAAAACATTAATTGAGCATTATAAAAATTTGTATTTTGATACAAAGCAAAAATTTAATGATTTTCAGAAAGACGTTAAATTTTTCATAGAGGAGCGAGATTTAATGCAAGGCTTTAGAGAATTTTTATACAAGCTAAGGCCTGAAAGGTATAAGAACCCAAATCAAACCCAAGAACAATCTAAAACAAGGCAGACAGAGCCGAAAAGAGTGATTAGAACATCAATACCATCGAAAGGAATGGAGCGATAAAAATGACAGAAGTTTATTTAAAGAAAAATCAAGAAACAGGAAGATTTGAATGTTACAATGGATTGACAGATGAATATATGCAGACATTAAACTGCGGAAATCCATTTATGCTTATTGCAGAAGATGAGGATCTAGAAATTCCAGGGCGAATTGAATATCATAATACAGATGGTTACTACTGGATTGATAGTGAAGATTTTACACGTCAGATGTTAGAAGACGGAATGCGAGGATATATTGAGTAGAATGGTAAGGGGGAGTTGGATGAACTTAGTTAAAGCGTGTCTAGGATTAGGCTTTGATGTGTTAAGGCTATTAGCGATTATCTTTACGATTGGATATGTCGTGGCAAGTTGGTTTTAGAAAAAATAAAAAGAGCAGATTTGAGTCTGCTCTTTTTTGCTTTTAAATCAAGGAGAGTAATATGAAAAAAAATGCTAGCATTATTTGCTTTGGTTTATTTATTTCGTTTTAGGGATGGTTTGATTATAAAGCTTTGGTGTGTAATGGGTATGAAAAAAAATAAGTAGTTTGATGAAAATTTTGTTTTTTAAAAAATAAAAAAGAGTAGATCGTGACCTACTCTTTTTTAGATTTCTGAGAGACTTTTCGAATTTGAAAAAAAATTTTCTGCCAAAAATAATTTTAGACGATTTTTTTTAATTTGAAAAGCAAATGTGAGGAGAGAGAAAAAAAGCACCCACTGGGTGCTTTTTTGGGACTTCCGAAAGGAAGTCCTATCCTTTACTTGATACTATGTGAACAACAGGAAGATGAAAAAATAGCCTTTAGCCCAAGTGGTATCAATCAAAAAACGGATTTTAACTTCGATATAAAATGGTATAAAAAAACCCCATTCTATGTTATAATTAATTTGCCAATAACTTTAACAATAGAATAGGGGGTTTTCGTTTTTATTTAGAGAGAAAAAGGTGTTTTTCTCTAATAAGCTAACGAAATAATAGCATGGAACAATTAAATAAGCAAGTAGAATTTTTAGAAGATAAATCTTCCAGCGGTAAGGTAAGAGATTGGTCTGGTAAGAAAAAAAGAAATTTAAGTTTGTCAGAAATCTACATGATGATAAAGGAATCTTATCGTAAAATACATTCTGAGAAATTCAATCGATTTTTTAATCGAGAGGAGCGTTGTCGAATGTGTGCGACTGTTTTGAAGTATAAGCGTGATAAGAATGGAAAACGAACATTATATGAAGCTTATTTTTGTCAGTTACGCTTATGTCCGGTTTGTAACTGGAGGAGATCATTGAAGATTTTTAGTCAAGTATCAAAAATCATTCAAGCCATTGAGCAAGATAAAGAACATGCTTATCTTTTTTTAACACTCACTCAGAGAAATGTGAGTGGTGAAAATCTAGAGAAAATGCTTGATGATATGATGTACGGTTGGAATAAATTTATGAAGTATAAAAAAGTGAAAGATGTTGTTAAGGGAGCTTATCGAGGACTTGAAATTACTTATGATAAAAATCCAATTATTACAAAGAAAATGTATCAAGAGAAAAAAGATTATTATCAAAAGTTAGGTTTAAAAGTAGGAGATAAAAATCCGAACTTTGATATGTATCACCCTCATTTTCATGTGTTGATTGTGGTGAGAAAAGGTTATTTTACTAGTAAAGAATATTTATCACATGAAGTATGGCGAGAGCTTTGGGCGAAAGCTATGCGACTTGATTATTTGCCACAAGTTAATGTTAAGCGAGTTAAAGGAAATACTGCCGAAGCAGTTGCGGAAACGGCGAAGTATGCAGCTAAAGATAGCGATTATGTGATTGAAAAAGATTTAGATTTATCAATGAATGTAGTTGAAACGTTAGATTATGCATTACAAGGTAGACGTTTAGTATCATTCAGTGGAATTATGAAAGAGTGGCATAAAAAATTAAATTTAGATGATACAGAAGATGGCGATCTAGTGAATATTGATTCTGAAAAGGATGAAGAATTAGAGGGCGAAATGACACTTGAAACGTATGCCTGGAACATTGGTTATATGAATTATGTGAGAGTTTAGTAGGAGGGTTTTAGAATGGAAAAAATAATGAGAGAAAAATATTATTATTGTGGTGGTTGTAAAAAATTTCATCCGTATGATGGGCATACTGAAGTAAATCGTAAGCTATGTTTCTTTTGTGAAACGATAAAACCAACAACAAAAAAAGTTGGAAATGCAGAGATAGGTTATACTCAAATTTGTAAAGAATGTCGTAAAGAATTTTTTGGAGAGCAAATGTAGATTTGCTCTTTTTTATTTATATTTGATGTGAAAATATGGTAAAAAAATAAAGGGTGGTATATAATGGATAAGAATTAAATATGTCATTAAGATGTATTGAAAATAGGGAGGGTGTATAGATGAAAAGATTTTTATTAGCTTTAGGAGTAACAGGGGTTTTGACTTCAGGTGGGGTGACATCATTTGCAGCCACTATCGGTAATGAAACTATTGAAACAAGTGATGTTGAAAGTAGAGCAACATTAGGATTTAGTGAGGATATTAATTTTCCGATTAAATCTGGATATCGTACGATGGGGTATTTGAAAGGATATGTTGAGTTTAAGATTTTACCAAGTGGTAGTGTTTCTATTACAGATACTAGTGGATTATATATTCAAGGATCTTCTACATGTTGGAACAATAGTATTACAACACGTACAGCTCAAGCAGGGAATCCTGCTAAACTAACATTTAGTACAACACAAACGTGTCGATATGGAAATTCTAGTGTAGCAACTTATCCTATGAGTGGTTTACAATTAAAAGTATATCCAAGTGGTAAAGTATCATTTTATAACCCACAAGATATCCTTTAATTTATAAAATATTTTATTTTAAAAGAAGTCATTTAGACTTCTTTTTTTTAGTTATATTTTTTAATCTTCTATCAATATCTTTCATGAATGAATCAAATGAATAAATATACAATAGTGTAGCAAAGAAACTTAAACATCCTCCTATTATAACAACAAATGTTACTAATGTTTTTTTGTCCATAATATCCTCCTGTCTATTTTTTCTACTAGATTATATTTTTTAGTATACTGTTTTTAAAGTATGAAATAAATTTATTTTTTATTTTAAGGTTTTAAAAAAAGTTCTACTCGCATATGCTGTAACCATAAGAGTTACAGCAATTAAACTGGGAGAAAAATATTTTATTTTTTTAAAAATTATTTTAAATTTTTTAAGGCAAACTTTTAAAGTTTGCTTTTTTTAGTTTTCAAAAGTTCACAATTGGACACCATTTAAAATTTTGAAAAGACACAAAAGGACACATTTATTTTTTGAAGGTTTTTTCAAAAAATATTTTTTTGCATGACAAAAAAAGTGTGCGGTCGGTAAAAAAATTTTAACAAGGATTGAGAAAATTTTTTGTCAGTTTGAGAGAGAAAAATTTAAAAAAGTGAAACGTAAATTTTTGACTTTGGGAATTTTTTTGTTAGGCTGATTTGCCGAAAGGCAACTCCAAGCGAAGCGACTAGAGTTGTTTTTCGCAAATGCCTAGTGACAAAAAAATGGGACCCACTGTCCAAAAATTTTTTTGAAATTTTTTTATTTTTGAGAAAACTTTATGCCTAAAGGGGGCGTAAAGTTTTTTAATTTTTGATGGAAACCAACTGCGTAAAGGAGCAGATCGGTGACATCAAAATCGGCGATTCGCCGAAGTGTTTTTTAGTCATTACTCTATTCAGCATAGAGTAATGACTCACCACCTATAGGTGGTGCATAGCCCTCGGCAGAGCTCTACATTTTGATACAACGTGTCAAAATAACGGTAGAGTTCTTTATTTTGTCATTCTTTCAAAATCCTTCTTCCTTTCTCCTCATGTTTTGTGCTAAAATTTGAGGTATTGAATAGGCGGTGATTTTTTTATGAATGGTCAGATGACGATTAGTTTTAATAAAGCCAACAGTACCAGTTTGGCACATAATAATCGTGAGAATTTATTTGGAAATCCGGACATTGATTTGGAACGTGTGAAAGATAACATCACTTATGTAAAGTCGGATATTCGGGAAATGTATCATGAAATTTTTGATCAAGCAGTGGCAGATTATAACGCTAAGCAAAAGAGAAGTGACCGAAAGATCGATGATTATTTTTCAAAAATTTTGCACGACAAAAAAACTCATCACCAACAAGAGTTGATTGTGGCAGTTGGTTGTAAAGATGAAAACACAGAAGAAATTTTTGAAATGAAAAAAAATATTTTGGATGAGTACATGAAAGGATTTCAAGAAAGAAATCCAAATTTAAAAGTTTATAATGCAGTCATGCACCTTGATGAAGCAAACCCACATTTGCATATTAACTTTGTGCCAGTTTATGAAAGTAAACGTGGATTGAGTAAGCGAGTGGGATTTGATAAAGCGATTGAGCAACAAGATGGATTAACATTTGAGCGTTGGCGAGAAAATGAAACTGGTGTGATCGAACGTCAATTAAAAGAGAAAGGCATTGAGAGGCAATATAAAGGCTCACACAGCTACATGAAGGTGGCAGAGTATAAAGAGTATGCCGAGAGCTTAGAAACGCTTAGAAGCGAAAAAAACACGGTTAAAAACGATTTGAATGAGATTAAAGGCGAGTTGGAGCAAGTAAGGAGTGAATTTTTAGTCACTGAAAAGGAATTTAAGAAAAAAGATCGTAAAGTAAAAGACTTAGAAGTTAAATCTCAAATCTTAGAAGAGGGGATTGCGAGAGGATTATCTTTTGATGAAAAATTAAAACAGTTCGGTTTTTTATATCAGTCAGAGTTGAAGTCTGAAGAGATAAAAAAATTCCCCGTTGTTGGGGAAATGGTTAAGGTTGAGAAGTATCGTGAGTTAGAAAAAAAATATGAGATCGCGTTAGAACAGAATGAGAAATTAAAAATGTCTAATGCGTTTAATCCAGTTTATCAAAATAGCCTTAGGCAAGACTTAGAAAAGAAATATGAAAGTTTAAGTCAGTCCTTCAACTTAAAAAATAATATGAATGAGCATTTAACCGAACGAGTGAATGAGTTGCAGAAAGAGAATAAGAAACTTAGACAAGAATACAAAGAAGCTAAAACATTAATTGAGCATTATAAAAATTTGTATTTTGATACAAAGCAAAAATTTAATGATTTTCAGAAAGACGTTAAATTTTTCATAGAGGAGCGAGATTTAATGCAAGGCTTTAGAGAATTTTTATACAAGCTAAGGCCTGAAAGGTATAAGAACCCAAATCAAACCCAAGAACAATCTAAAACAAGGCAGACAGAGCCGAAAAGAGTGATTAGAACATCAATACCATCGAAAGGAATGGAGCGATAAAAATGACAGAAGTTTATTTAAAGAAAAATCAAGAAACAGGAAGATTTGAATGTTACAATGGATTGACAGATGAATATATGCAGACATTAAACTGCGGAAATCCATTTATGCTTATTGCAGAAGATGAGGATCTAGAAATTCCAGGGCGAATTGAATATCATAATACAGATGGTTACTACTGGATTGATAGTGAAGATTTTACACGTCAGATGTTAGAAGACGGAATGCGAGGATATATTGAGTAGAATGGTAAGGGGGAGTTGGATGAACTTAGTTAAAGCGTGTCTAGGATTAGGCTTTGATGTGTTAAGGCTATTAGCGATTATCTTTACGATTGGATATGTCGTGGCAAGTTGGTTTTAGAAAAAATAAAAAGAGCAGATTTGAGTCTGCTCTTTTTTGCTTTTAAATCAAGGAGAGTAATATGAAAAAAAATGCTAGCATTATTTGCTTTGGTTTATTTATTTCGTTTTAGGGATGGTTTGATTATAAAGCTTTGGTGTGTAATGGGTATGAAAAAAAATAAGTAGTTTGATGAAAATTTTGTTTTTTAAAAAATAAAAAAGAGTAGATCGTGACCTACTCTTTTTTAGATTTCTGAGAGACTTTTCGAATTTGAAAAAAAATTTTCTGCCAAAAATAATTTTAGACGATTTTTTTTAATTTGAAAAGCAAATGTGAGGAGAGAGAAAAAAAGCACCCACTGGGTGCTTTTTTGGGACTTCCGAAAGGAAGTCCTATCCTTTACTTGATACTATGTGAACAACAGGAAGATGAAAAAATAGCCTTTAGCCCAAGTGGTATCAATCAAAAAACGGATTTTAACTTCGATATAAAATGGTATAAAAAAACCCCATTCTATGTTATAATTAATTTGCCAATAACTTTAACAATAGAATAGGGGGTTTTCGTTTTTATTTAGAGAGAAAAAGGTGTTTTTCTCTAATAAGCTAACGAAATAATAGCATGGAACAATTAAATAAGCAAGTAGAATTTTTAGAAGATAAATCTTCCAGCGGTAAGGTAAGAGATTGGTCTGGTAAGAAAAAAAGAAATTTAAGTTTGTCAGAAATCTACATGATGATAAAGGAATCTTATCGTAAAATACATTCTGAGAAATTCAATCGATTTTTTAATCGAGAGGAGCGTTGTCGAATGTGTGCGACTGTTTTGAAGTATAAGCGTGATAAGAATGGAAAACGAACATTATATGAAGCTTATTTTTGTCAGTTACGCTTATGTCCGGTTTGTAACTGGAGGAGATCATTGAAGATTTTTAGTCAAGTATCAAAAATCATTCAAGCCATTGAGCAAGATAAAGAACATGCTTATCTTTTTTTAACACTCACTCAGAGAAATGTGAGTGGTGAAAATCTAGAGAAAATGCTTGATGATATGATGTACGGTTGGAATAAATTTATGAAGTATAAAAAAGTGAAAGATGTTGTTAAGGGAGCTTATCGAGGACTTGAAATTACTTATGATAAAAATCCAATTATTACAAAGAAAATGTATCAAGAGAAAAAAGATTATTATCAAAAGTTAGGTTTAAAAGTAGGAGATAAAAATCCGAACTTTGATATGTATCACCCTCATTTTCATGTGTTGATTGTGGTGAGAAAAGGTTATTTTACTAGTAAAGAATATTTATCACATGAAGTATGGCGAGAGCTTTGGGCGAAAGCTATGCGACTTGATTATTTGCCACAAGTTAATGTTAAGCGAGTTAAAGGAAATACTGCCGAAGCAGTTGCGGAAACGGCGAAGTATGCAGCTAAAGATAGCGATTATGTGATTGAAAAAGATTTAGATTTATCAATGAATGTAGTTGAAACGTTAGATTATGCATTACAAGGTAGACGTTTAGTATCATTCAGTGGAATTATGAAAGAGTGGCATAAAAAATTAAATTTAGATGATACAGAAGATGGCGATCTAGTGAATATTGATTCTGAAAAGGATGAAGAATTAGAGGGCGAAATGACACTTGAAACGTATGCCTGGAACATTGGTTATATGAATTATGTGAGAGTTTAGTAGGAGGGTTTTAGAATGGAAAAAATAATGAGAGAAAAATATTATTATTGTGGTGGTTGTAAAAAATTTCATCCGTATGATGGGCATACTGAAGTAAATCGTAAGCTATGTTTCTTTTGTGAAACGATAAAACCAACAACAAAAAAAGTTGGAAATGCAGAGATAGGTTATACTCAAATTTGTAAAGAATGTCGTAAAGAATTTTTTGGAGAGCAAATGTAGATTTGCTCTTTTTTATTTATATTTGATGTGAAAATATGGTAAAAAAATAAAGGGTGGTATATAATGGATAAGAATTAAATATGTCATTAAGATGTATTGAAAATAGGGAGGGTGTATAGATGAAAAGATTTTTATTAGCTTTAGGAGTAACAGGGGTTTTGACTTCAGGTGGGGTGACATCATTTGCAGCCACTATCGGTAATGAAACTATTGAAACAAGTGATGTTGAAAGTAGAGCAACATTAGGATTTAGTGAGGATATTAATTTTCCGATTAAATCTGGATATCGTACGATGGGGTATTTGAAAGGATATGTTGAGTTTAAGATTTTACCAAGTGGTAGTGTTTCTATTACAGATACTAGTGGATTATATATTCAAGGATCTTCTACATGTTGGAACAATAGTATTACAACACGTACAGCTCAAGCAGGGAATCCTGCTAAACTAACATTTAGTACAACACAAACGTGTCGATATGGAAATTCTAGTGTAGCAACTTATCCTATGAGTGGTTTACAATTAAAAGTATATCCAAGTGGTAAAGTATCATTTTATAACCCACAAGATATCCTTTAATTTATAAAATATTTTATTTTAAAAGAAGTCATTTAGACTTCTTTTTTTTAGTTATATTTTTTAATCTTCTATCAATATCTTTCATGAATGAATCAAATGAATAAATATACAATAGTGTAGCAAAGAAACTTAAACATCCTCCTATTATAACAACAAATGTTACTAATGTTTTTTTGTCCATAATATCCTCCTGTCTATTTTTTCTACTAGATTATATTTTTTAGTATACTGTTTTTAAAGTATGAAATAAATTTATTTTTTATTTTAAGGTTTTAAAAAAAGTTCTACTCGCATATGCTGTAACCATAAGAGTTACAGCAATTAAACTGGGAGAAAAATATTTTATTTTTTTAAAAATTATTTTAAATTTTTTAAGGCAAACTTTTAAAGTTTGCTTTTTTTAGTTTTCAAAAGTTCACAATTGGACACCATTTAAAATTTTGAAAAGACACAAAAGGACACATTTATTTTTTGAAGGTTTTTTCAAAAAATATTTTTTTGCATGACAAAAAAAGTGTGCGGTCGGTAAAAAAATTTTAACAAGGATTGAGAAAATTTTTTGTCAGTTTGAGAGAGAAAAATTTAAAAAAGTGAAACGTAAATTTTTGACTTTGGGAATTTTTTTGTTAGGCTGATTT
>JAUMTV010000104.1 GCA_030531025.1 Turicibacter sp. | reverse complement strand
CTACATCAGTCTTAGTTAATCGATTGCTTTAATACTAAGACAGACTATAGTCCAGGGGTCACCTACCATGCGAAGCATGTTTCCTCCATTAGTAGGGCTTGGGTCACCTAGCAGTTTTACTTGTAAAACAATCGACCATTGCTAGGGATTTAAAAGTTTTCTGATATGAAAAACTTATCTGGACTTATATATAAACAGAAATAAAATCTACATTTATCACGACACACTAAATGTCTGATAGTTGTGCCGTGGGTCACCTACCATGCGGAGCATGTATCCTCCACTGGTAGGGAGTTCAAGGCAGACTATAGTAGCGCTAAATCAGCTCCACCATAAGCATAGGCATGATTTAATTTTTCAAAATCTTGCTTTACCACTGGAATATAACTTAATGTATCATGCTAAATCCATGTAATCTTTGCGATATTATTTTTAGCATCGAGTGATAAAATTTTCATTGCATCACTACGCCCATCTTTTGATCCCCATTTTTATCAACACCAAAATCCATATCCCTTTTAGTTAAGAAATGATACCATATTATCTTTTGAAAATCTTATTAAAAATGTTTTGTAAGCTTTCTATTCCTGATTGAATGGAAGATGTAATTTTATCTTTAAATTCGCTCCATTTGTTTTCAGTTTCACCTTTTGTCATAGCTAGGTGCACATCGTCTTTTAAATCTAAAAATGTTTCATGATCAGGGGATAGTGCTAATCCTTCATCAATTTTTGATAACGATTGTTCATAGTCTCCCTCTTCGTAATAGGCGATGGCTTCAACCAAAATCTGTTGCAGCCACCAACGTTTCGCTGAATCTGCTAATTGTTGTGCTTTTTCATAGTTCGGATCCCACTCAACGACTTGTTGATAGTAATGATAAGCAGATTCCCACTCTTTTTCTATTGCATAAGCCTCCGCTTGATCAAAGGCCTTTCTTGATTGTTTTAACTCTTCAATTTTTTCTTGATAGCTTTGAATATTAGAAGAACGATTTGCAAATGATTCGATGCGTTTAGCAGTGCCTATCGCCTCATAATAAGTCATTTCATTTTCTTTAAATTGATCTAATGTTTTCTGTGCTTCTTGCATTAAAAACTCATCAAACTTTTTTCCTTGTGTCGCATAAAGTTCATAACGAATTTTTTCAAAGCTCATTAAATCATTATCTTCATAATAAGTCATAGCCGCTTGAAAGACTTGTGATAATCGATAGTTAAATACAAAAATCCCTATCCCAATTAACAAAATAAGCCCTAGGCTGCCAATAATTAAGTGACGCTTATATGTTTGAATCCATGTCTTAATGGAAAATAGCCATTTTTTCATGACTTTACCTCCTGTTTCTTTTCATCTTCACATCCTTTTAGTCCCCTCATGAATCAAGCCTATCTGATTTTTAACCTAAATGATTGACTTGTTAAATCTATATATAAACAGATAAGTATTCTACATCTAAGGTGGCAAACAAAACTACTGATATCCTTTCTTTATAAAGACATCCTATAGTCCAGCTAAAACTTATATAGACTTATATAGTTATAGTTTATCATAATCTCACAACTTTGGTTGTATTAGATATTACCAATTAAAAAGTCATCAGATTAAACTGATGACTGATGTCTCACACAACGTTTTCCTTTTCGATAATAAAGACCGAAACATTGATTACAACTTAAGCACTGAGACGATTGATTTTCTTGCAATTTCTCAACGAAATCAGGTTCACAAATAAAGGGACGACTTAATGAGACAAGATCAATTCCCGCTTCCTTCACAGCTTTTACATCATCTAGCGTTCGAATACCACCAACTAAAATTAGTGGAACATTAACTTTTGTTTTTAATAATTGAGCACGTTTTAGATAATAAACATGCTCACTACGTTTTTTACTCGAAAAATCACAACCGCTTAATTCAACCGCTTCAATCCCGAATGCTTCAAATTGCTTAACATAATAAATTAAATCTTGTTCATACGCTTCATCATCCATTAGTGCATTACTATTAATTTTAACAAAGATGGGATAATCACTTCCACAAGCTTCTTGGATGCCTAAGATAATTTCTTTTGGTAAACGGAATCGGTTTTCACGATTTCCTCCATATTCATCCGTTCTCTTATTATACATCTCAGTTGTAAATTCACTTAATAAATAACCGTGTGCCATATGAACTTGAACACCATCAAATCCGACTTCCTTCGCACGTTTAGCTGCCTCAACAAAAGCAACTTTAACTTCCTCAATGTCTTGTTTCGTCATTTCTTTTGAGGGACAACCTTCTCTTAATTCTAAAACTGAAGGACCAAGTGGTTCTTCTACTCTTGCTTTTGCACCCGCATGAGCAAGCTGAGCAATAAAGCAGCCCCCTTATTGATGAACGGCTTCAACGACTTCTTTCATACGTGGTAAAATGTCATCACAATCAATTCCATTTTGATCGTTTGAAGCTTGTCCTTTTTTAGAGACATATAAATGCCCACTTATAATTAGCCCAACTTGATGTTTAGCTAATTGTTCATATACGCTTTGTTGAGCTTGACTCATGAGCCCATCTTCTTTTTGAAGATAATCATGTGTCGCCGAACAAACAAAACCATTTTTTAACTTTAAGTGTTTTAATTGAATAGGTTCAAACAAATTCATCCTCTCACTTCCTTCTGATGACTAATGTACGAGAAAGATTAATAAAAATCAAGAACGAATGAAAAAATCATGCCTAAGCATGATTTTCACATCGTACAAATTCCTTTTCCACGTTTTTTCGAGATATTAAGTTTTTTACTCGCTAATTTGATTTGATCATCAATATCAAGCATATTCATTAACGGCCCTTTACTCATCCCCATACAAAAGGTGATCACTCTTTTTTCTGTTACAATCGAATTGGTCTCTATATCCTTCTTGACAGCCGTCATAACATCTCTTAATTGTTCATCATCCCCATATTCCGTCACAATAATAAACTTTTGTCCTAAGTGACGTGAAATATAAGCATCTGGAAAATGTTTTTTTAATATATTAGCTATTTCTTTTAAGATTTTATCCCCTGCTAAATAACCAAAGGTTTCATTATAAGACGTAAAATCATCGATATCAATCACTAAAAAACGAAACTCTTTAAATTGCCCACATTCAAATTCAAGTTGTTTGTAAAGTTCTTCCTTTGTTAATGTTTGTGTAAGTGGATCTAAACCTTTACTCTCTTGAACGAGGCGCTTTAAGACATTAATTCGATGAATATAACGATAAAATGCATAAATTAATCCACCAACTCCCATTAGGATGACGTTATAAAGGATAAAAGTTAATATCCTAATGATATTCCAGTTTTCAGTTAGTGCTACATTAGTATCTTGATTTTGAATAACGTCTGTCAGTGAGGATACTCCTTCTAGTTCATTCGATAACACGGTTTGACGCATACTCATATATTGATAAATTGTTTCATAATCACCTAATGAAACTAATGTATCCATAATTGCCTCTAATAAAATAAACTTCTCATCTCTAATTTCATTTAAATTCCATACTTCATCAAATAATGTTTGATAAGCTTCAAGATAATCTGTCTGACTGTTACCCATTTGGTAGTCTATGTCTAATCTGAACTTTGCTAACCACAGATTCATAACTTCATTATTTAATTCCTCTTGTTTTAACTGCTCAAATTCATGTAAATACTTCAAACTTTCCTCATATCGTTGTTCTTGAAAATCAATATAAATGAGCGCAAAGTCCTTTGCCATGTTATATCTCTCTACCACTTCCACTGGAAGATCTACTATAACTTCTTCTAATAGCTGTATCTCTTTCATTACTTCTTCATATCCATTTAATAAGTACGTATTTTGTAGTCGCATCCCAACCATTTCAATCGCCGTTTGATGATCAATCAAATTAAAATAAGTCTCTAGCGTTTCATTTGATTCTTTATAATGACCGGCCATAAAATAAAGAATACTCATTTTTCTTAAAATGTCACGCTCTAAATAGCTATATTGATGAGTAACACATATATCTAAGGCTTTGATTAATTCATTTAATGCAAGATCATACAAACCACTCTTTTTATAAATTAATGATAATAACAATTGAGCATTGACTTGGTGATAACTATCTTCAACTAAAGCAGATACTTGATTCATTAAATGAATGGGAAAACTTAAATGATCCGTATTAAAGATTAACGCCCTGGCAAAGTCACTATATAACGTGGCCTTAGCCTGTTTATCATTTAATTGATGAACAAGTTCATTCGCTTTTTCAAAAAATTGATATCCTTTATCGGTATCAGATAATTTGATATAATTTGTCGCTAATTCTTGATAAATTCTCACTTCTAACTTCAAAACAAGCTGATCAGATAACGTTAATGCATTTAATAAATTAATATTAGACTGTTCATACTCTTCTTGTAACGCATCCAATTTCCCAAGTACGTAATAAATTTCAGATAATAAGGCTCTCGACTCCGCATTCGCTAGCTCTTGCTCAATTTTTATTTCATATTCTTTTAATTCTTTCGGTGTAAATTGATAGTTAGGCTCGTTATCAATGATGTCCAAAAATTGTTGACTGACTGATTTATTAAAAAATGATGCAAAAGCCACTCCAATTATTAAGCAACAAACGATAAAAAATGTACCAATACCAATTCCTAAGAGTCTTTTTTTCAACTCTCCACCCTCCTATTTACAAATTAATACAAAATATCAAAAATATTACTATTATTCCTAGTTTAATAATCATATCATGTCAATTCGTGAACATCAATTATCTTTATTAAATTCATCATAGTTTGTAACACTTACTCATACACTGATACTATCTCATGTCTTTTGAAGGATGGTGTTTTATGTATCCCGTTTATAAATATATTGGAAAACGCGAACAATGTGAAGAAGTTGATTTAACTTTTCCACCTCAACATCAAGATCGCCAACCTGGATTTGAATATATCATGAATCCACGCCCAATTGCAGAAAACCCTTATGCAACCTATGCTAAAAGATTAAAAGATAAAGTAGCAATCGTTACAGGTGGTGACTCTGGAATTGGTCGAGCAGTGGCGTATGCTTTTGCTCATGAAGGAGCTGATGTCGTCATTTCTTACTTAGATGAGCATGTCGATGCAAAAGAAACGATGCAACGTATAAAGGAAATCGGAAGAGATTGTATTTTAGTTCCTGGTGATTTAACAAATAAAGAAATGGCAAATGAAGTCGTTCGCCGTGCGCTTAACCGCTTCGGACAAATCGATATTTTAGTAAATAATCACGGTATTCAGTTTGTTACTGATAGTATTTTAGATATCACGGAAGAGCAACTTGATCGGACCTTTAAAACAAATATCTATTCCTTCTTTTATCTCACACAGGCTGCACTTCCCTATTTAAAACGTGGTAGTAGTATTATTAATACAACATCAGTCACCGCTTATGAAGGAAATAAACATCTCATTGATTATAGTTCAACTAAAGGAGCCATTTTAACGTTCACTCGTTCTCTGTCACAATCACTTGTAGAGAAAGGCATTCGTGTTAATGGGGTTGCTCCTGGTCCAATTTGGACGCCACTTCAACCCGCTTCATGGCCAGCTGAGGTATTAGAAACGTTTGGAACAAAAACATCTCAAGTTCCGATGAATCGTGCTGGACAACCGTTTGAAGTGGCTCCTACCTTCGTCTTCTTAGCTAGTGATGACTCAAGCTATATGACGGGACAAGTTCTTCATCCAAACGGCGGAACGATTACAAGTACATAACAAAAAGCTATCCAATTGATGGATAGCTTTTTAATTAGGATCGTTTAAGATGAAATGGGAACAGTAATTAAAAATTTGAACTGTTTGTCAATTTCTGAATACTCCCACATCGTCATTCCATTGTAACGCTTCACGACACGCTGAATGTTTTTGACACCGTATCCATGAATCTCTTGATTATCTTTTTGAATAATTAATTGTCCTTTGCGAACCAGTGGTGGTTCATCACAACTATTAATGACTTTTAAAACAACATAGGAACCGTTAAGGGTATAGAGACTAAACTCTATACTCTTCTTCTCACTTTTCATGCTGCTTTCAATCGCATTATCTAAAAGATTCGTTAAAATGATAACTAAGTCTTTATCTTCAATAAACTCTAACGAAGCAGTTTCGAATTGTCGCTTAAATGTAACATTTTCTTTCTTCATTTTTAATATCTTTTCATTTAATACCACATCGAACAAATGATTTCCTGTAATCACCGTTTGTGACAACTCATCTAAATCATGATAAACGCTATCAATGTATTGAATTGCTGGATGCTCTGGTGATGAATTAATTAATCCTTTAATACTAATTAAATGATTTTTTATATCATGCGCTATTTCATTAATTCGTTCATATTTAGAAAGAATAATTTCATTGTGTTCTCCTATCATTTGAACACGTTGTTGCTCGACTTTAATTTCTTTTGACTTATAGTAACGAATTAATAATCCACCACTTACAAAGGCGATAACGATAATAACGCTCACGATTCCTAAAGCAATCGCTAATTGAAGTCCAATCCATTGGTCATAATCTTGTACCATTTCAATTGAGCCTCCCATTAATTGACTCATTGAAGTCGTAGTTAAAATTACCAATGGCATCTCACTACATAAGCGGGCGTAGATTAAATACTCCCCTTCGCCTTCGTCCCCATTAATTTTTATAGTCTTTGTATACTCTCCCTTTTCAACTAGATGTTCTCGAAGATCTTCTATAAATTCACGCTTCTTATCGCTCATCGAATATAAAAAAAGATATTGATCCTCACTAGATTCTTCTCCTGTGATAAGTTGTCCGAAATAATAATCTGTTGTAGCATAATCCTCTGATAATTGAATCATACTAAAACGTGTTTCAAATTGTTGTAATAACTTTACATTATTAGAAATAGCTTCTGTTATTAATTCATTATGCTTCGATTTTTTAAGTTTAATAATAACTATTTGATTAGTCTTTTCAACATAATACATTTGATAAACACCAGACTCAATTAAATACTTATCTAAATCCTTAGTTACATATATCTCTTGACCATCTAAATAAGCGATATCTAAGCGATTCTCTTTTTGATTCCATGCCGTAAATTCTAAGTTAGGGTATTTTTGGCTGAGTGATTGAATAAATTCGCTCACATCTTCCGCTGTTAGGTCTTCATCTATTTGCACATATGAATCAATTTGATGTTCAACAATTGTCATTTGTTTGAAAATGATATCGTCTATCTTTATATAATAAGAAATGAGCTGGCTTTCTAAAACCTCAGCAAGATTTTTGATTTGTGTAGTCTTCATATTAAGCGCAAAATGAAACATTTTCCTCGCTTCTAATTCATGCTTACTTTTTATAGTTTGAATATAGCCCGCTAGTAAAAGTAAAATGATGGTAGTAATAATAAGACATAATCTATAAGTTCGATGATCTCTTTTCTCCTTCACGCTCATACTTACTATCAACCACCCCTTTAACAGTTAATAAGACTCCTTTACTAATAAAGGAGTCTTTGATTTTATATCTGACTAACATATCTCATAAAACTTTCTTTAAATTGCTTATATTTTCGAAGTGAGATATAGACTTTATCTTCAGTTATTAATGTCACTGTATCTCGTCCCACTATTTTTACATGTTTTAAATTAACTAAATAACTTGAATGCGTTTGAACGAAGTGATGTGAAGCTAATTTTTTCACCCAATAACTTAAACTGTAAGAGCTTGTATATGTTCCATCAAATGTATGAATTAAAACTTTTCGACCATAAATCTCCAAATATAAAATCTCTTCAATGAGCACTTTTGCAATCGCCTTATCCTTTGTTGCCAAAATGTATAATTGACTCGTTTTAAATTCATTTAACAAAGAAAATACTTCAGCATACAAAAGATCATCACTTAAAGGCTTAACTAAAAAACGTGAGGCCAAAATTTTATATCCTTCAGGCCAAAATTGTTCATGAGCCGTCAAAAAAGCAATTTTTGAATGTGTTGAAACATGACGAATTTTTTGAGCCAATTCAACTCCATTAATACCTGGTAACCCGATATCTAGAAAGAATAAATCAAATTGCATGAGTGTGGTACACATTAACAATTCGGCAGACTCAAAAACTGTCACATTTAATTTAATTTTATGCTCTAATTCGTAACGCTTCAATACTCTAATTAGCTGTTGTTCCTGTACTAGCTCATCTTCACAAATTGCGATGTTATACATATTATCACCACCATTAATCGTAATCATCTTACCATAAACCATACTTAGGGACTACTTGATATAATTTCCATTGTCAGTCTGTTTAATAATTTGTAGATGTTGTTCAATTACTCGAAGAGATTCCTCAATTTTAAAATCTTTCGTCAACCGTTTAGATGAACCACTAGCGTTCATGAATAGTTTTTGATTTGGTAAGTTTGTGACATGTTCAATATTCAGATTTTTAAAAGCATTTACTGCTAAATCGATTCTTTCATTAAGCGGTTGAGTTTGGTTTAAAATCACAACAATAAATTGATGTCCTTTATACCGTGTCACCCAGCCTTCTTTAAAAGTTTGTTGCAGTAACTGGGCGGTTTGTTTTAAAACTTGATTTCCTGTTAAGTACCCATACGTTTCATTATACTTTTGAAGCATTTCAATATCAAAAATCATCATTTGAATCGGTAGCTCGCTACCTTTTAAAGCATGAATTTTTTCAAGTAGCCATTCATAATTCCAAGTCTTCGTTAATGAATCTTGATTATTTTGTAAATTAATCATCTTTTCTAATAGCTTTTTTTTATAAAAATGATAACTAACTAATAATCCATTAATTACACCAATACTTAAAGCTGTTCCAATAATCATTCGGTTCGTACTCTTATATTGCACAGCTTTTAACTCCATCATTTGATCGACTTCTTTAAGCATGATTTCCTGAATATCATCAGTATATGCCCCCTCATTTATTTCTTTGATTACTTCGTCTGGAAAAAATTCCACTAATCTTAAATAACTTAAAAACTGCCCGATTAAAGGTCGAAGATTACTCTGAAACCCTTTTAATAAATCAAAATAGTTTCCAAAGTTGACTTCACCTGGATTTGAAATAGCATGTAACTCAAATTGTAGAGTTACTTTCCATTGATTCAATTCCGAACTTCCTTTAACTTGGTCTAGTAATTGTTGAGCACTTGTATAATCTTTATTATAAATCATTAACTGAACACGAGTTAAATCAAATAAACTTTGATACTGTGGCTTTTGTTGTTCATATGTGTCAACTAACTCAATGGTTTGATCATATCCTTCTAAGTAATAGTAACTGTTTACTAAAAGTGGAAATCTCAGATAGTAATAATAGCTATCTGAACTATTCTCTAGTATACTTGTAATAATCTCATAACAAATATCATATCTTTCATTTAAGTAATGGCTTATAGCTAAAAGATATAAACTTTGAGGATATAACTCTTTTTTTTCATATTGCTTAGAAAAGAACAATGCTGTTTGAGCTGCTTCAGTCATTAAATCATATTCCTGTTGAAACATATAAACTTCAGCTAACAGCAAATAATTTTCAACTAAATCCTCTGGTTTATCCACTAAGTTAATCGCTAGATTTAATAACTCTCTAGCGCTATCTAAATACTCATGAGCATTTAAATAGACTCGAACTCTTGCTTGAAGAATTGTTCCTAATAACCTGCCATTTCTTTTGGAAATGGCATAAGACTTTGCTTCTTCATAAAACTCTTGTGAAAGTTCGGCTTCACCTAATAAATAATAATTATTTGAAATGGCCATATAAAGCATCCCCTGAAATTCATCATAGCTTTTCACATTAATATCTAATGCCTTTAAAAAATACTTATTTGATTCTTCATAATCTCCACTAAAAAAATTCAAATAACCCAATGATGAATAGGCCTGTTTTAATTGTGTTCGATTTTTAACAGAACTTAAGTTATCATCTATTTCACTTTTTATTAATTCAATTTCCTCTCGATTTAAATAAAGGTCTTGTTGCTGTTGAATTCCCTTTACAAAATATTCTACTCCCGGATCATAAAATTGACGATATGCAAAAATACCTAAACATGCCAGTATAATGATAATTATGACGACAACAACTCCTATTAGTCGACTCTTCAAAATAAACTTCCTCCTATAATCCACATATCGCTTCTATGATAACACTATAAAAAAAAGGAGCTCAAGAGCTCCCGCAATAATGTTTAAAAATTCGACAAAAATGATTTATTCCACCCACAAAACTTACCTTGAATATGTAAGTCCAGATAAGTTTTTTACATCGTAAAAAACTTTTTAAGCCCTACTAATGGAGGAAACATGCTTCGCATGGTAGGTGACCCAATCCCTAGCAATGGTCGATTGTTTTACAAGTAAAACTGCTAGGTGACCCCTGGACTATAGTCTGCCTTGAACTCCCTACCAGTGGAGGAAACATGCTTAGCATGGTAGGTGACCCAATCCCTAGCAATGGTCGATTGTTTTACAAGTAAAACTGCTAGGTGACCCCTGGACTATAGTCTGCCTTGAACTCCCTACCAGTGGAGGAAACATGCTTAGCATGGTAGGTGACCATACCCCAGCAAAGGAGGATTGTTCGCCATGCTCACTGCTGTGGGCCCCATTCCCTA
>JAUMTV010000103.1 GCA_030531025.1 Turicibacter sp. | reverse complement strand
ATTCTCTTCACCCGCTCCAATTGAGTATAACGCACTCCACGAGTGCTTTTTTTATATTTATATATGGTCCACTTTTAGTTTTTTAACATATAGTATCATGTATCAAACTAAAGGTAGGGATAACTATGGGATTCTTAGCTGTACTATTATTTTCTGCATCTGTAACATGTGATAGCTTAATTATTGGGTTAAGTTATGGAGCTAGAAAAATTAAGATTTCTTTTACTAGTAATTTAATTGTAGGGATAATTTCTTGCTTAGGAACCATGCTTGGTATGTATATAGGTAATCTTTTTGATGATTTTATAGTTGGATCAATTACGCAGTGGTTAGGTAGTGCATTGTTATTTTTATTTGGTTTTTATATGTTTTATCAATCATTATATAAACAAATAAAAGCTAATAGTGATACTAAGATTATTAATGATGCTGCTGATTTAGCCGAGAATTTTGATAAAGACCATTCTAAATCAATAGATATAAAAGAAGCATGTATGTTAGGATTCTTTTTATGTTTAAATAATTTAGGATTAGGAATAGGTGCAGCTTTAACTGGGCTTAATATTTATATTACTTCATTAACCTGTTTACTTTTAAGCATTTTATTTATTGAGTTTGGATGTCATTTAACTTATAATTTCTTGGGTAAAAATACTGTAAAGTATGCTGAATACATATCGAGTTTGATTATAATGTTACTAGCTATTTATCAATTATTTTTTTAAGTTGAAATATAAAGGGATGAGGCGAGTGCTTCATCCTTTTATATTTTATTGTGTTATTGATGATAATGTATATGGATTGTTATGTTATAATAAAAGTTAGAATAAACTTTCTAATTTATTAAGATATTTAGGATAGATTTTATCCATAATAACTCATAATCTTTATTTAGAATTTATAGGTGATAGTATGACATATATAATTAAAACGAATTCTGTAGAAGAAACACAGTTATTGGCTGAAAAGATTGGTAGATGGGTGCAACCAGGTATGATCTTAACATTAGAAGGTGATCTAGGTGCAGGAAAGACAACATTTACTAAAGGATTTGCTAAAGGTTTAGATATTAAACGAAACGTCAATAGTCCAACCTTTACAATTATTAAGGAATATCAAGGACGTTTACCACTATATCATATGGATGTCTATCGTTTAGAAAATGGTGCGGAAGATATGGGGCTAGATGACTATTTATTCGGAGATGGTGTTTGTGTTGTTGAGTGGGCAAACATGATTGAAGATATTCTGCCTAAAGAGCGTTTAAATATTAAAGTTTATCGTGAAGATGAAACTAGTCGTCGTATCGAGTTAACTCCTGTAGGAGAATTTTATGAATCAATTCGTGAGGTGTTATAAAAATGTTTGTATTAGCTATTGATACATCAAATACTACTTTATCAGTTGCGCTTGTTGAGAATAATGAGACGTTAATTGAAGTGATTGAAGCAACAAAAAATGATCATTCAAAGCGTTTGATGCCAACGATTGAATCTTTATTTAAACAAGTAAATCGTACACCTAAAGAGCTTGACTTAATTGCAGTTGCAGAAGGACCAGGATCATATACAGGAGTTCGTATCGGGGTAACGGTTGCTAAAGTGTTAGCTTGGACGTTAAATAAACCATTAGTAGGTGTCTCAAGTTTAGAAATTTTAGCGCGTAATATTAAAGAGGATGGTTATATTATTCCTTTATTTGATGCGCGTCGTCAGACGGTTTTTGCAGGAGTTTATGATGGAATGTCTTCAGATGTCATTATTCCAGACGGTCATTATGAATTAACACATTTATTAAATAATTTATCAAATAGTGATAAAAAAATGTATTTCCTCGGTAATGATGTTATAAAATATGAAGATTTAATTAAATCTGTCTTAGGGGATAAAGTTGTCAAAATAGAAGACGAAAACTTACATCTACCACATGCGAATATTTTAGCGAATATTGCATTAGAAAAGATACCTGTAGATAATGTTCATCATTTTACACCAAAATATCATCGTTTACCAGAAGCAGAAATGAACTGGATATTAGAACAAGAGAATAAAGGGCAATAACGATGAATATTCGGTTAATGACAGAAAAAGATCTACCTCAAGTTATTTCTTTACAGCATCAATTATTTAAACAACAATTTAATTTTGAAGATTATGTTCAAGATAAGATGTTTCATTATGGGATTGTTATTGAGGAAACCGATCAAGTTGTAGGCTATTTAGTGGGACAAATTATTTTTGAAATGTCAGATTTATATTATGTGGCTGTTCATCCTAATTATCGATCAAGAGGATATGGGAAGTTACTGGTTGATCAATTTATTCATGATGCTTATAAAAATGATGGTGACACTATGTCATTAGAAGTGAGAATGAGTAATCAGGCAGCGATTAGTTTATATGAAAAGTGTGGATTCATTTCTGTTGGAACTCGTGCAAGGTATTATGCAGATGGAGAGGATGCCTTGTTAATGACTCGTAATTTTAAGTAGAAGTTGGTGATAGTCATGGAAAAAGATATTTTAGTATTAGCAGTTGAAAGTAGTTGTGACGAGACGAGTGTGGCAGTCATTAAAAATGGTAAAGAGATTTTATCAAATGTAGTAGCTTCTCAAATTGAAAGTCATAAACGTTTTGGTGGGGTTGTTCCTGAGGTGGCAAGCCGTCATCATGTTGAGAGTGTGACGCTTGTGTTTGAAGAGGCTTTAGAGGTTGCAAATGTGACTTGGGATGATATTGATGCAATTACAGTGACAGAAGGTCCAGGTTTAATTGGATCATTATTAATTGGTATTAATGCAGCAAAAGCATTAGCATTTGCTCATAATATTCCACTTGTCGGGGTTCATCATATTGCTGGTCATATTTATGCTAATCAGCTAGTTGAACCATTAGAGTTTCCATTATTAGCATTAGTTGTATCAGGTGGTCACACTGAGTTAGTTTATATGAAAGATCATTATCAATTTGAAGTCATTGGTGAGACACTGGATGATGCCGTTGGAGAAGCTTATGATAAAGTAGCTCGTACATTAAATCTACCTTATCCAGGTGGCCCTCATATTGATCGTTTAGCGGCTGTTGGTGAGGATACGTATAAATTACCTCGTGTTTGGTTAGATAAAGAATCTTATGATTTTAGTTTCTCTGGTTTGAAGTCAGCTGTTATTAATACGGTCCATAATGCCAGACAACGTGGTGAAGAGATTATCCCGCAAAATTTAGCTGCAAGTTTTCAAGCGAGTGTTGTTGAAGTACTAGTTGAGAAGACAATGCGTGCTGCACGTGAATATAACGTTAAACAAATTATTGTAGCTGGTGGAGTGTCTGCTAATAAAGGATTACGTAAAGGATTAGAAGATGCTGTAGCCAAAGAAGGTCATGTTAAATTAACAATTCCTCCATTATCTCTTTGTACAGATAATGCCGCGATGATTGGAGCTGCCGGAACTATGGCATTCTTAAAAGGACATCGTAGTGGAATGGACATGAATGGATCATCAGGAATGGAGTTAAATTCATTATAAAAAGTAGCCTTCCGGCTACTTTTTTTATTATTGTTGTAAAATTTGTTTTGTGAATTGTAATTTTTCTTCACCAAGGTCTTTGCCAATAGAAGTGAAGAATTGAAGTTGATTTTCTTTAATTTTATTTATGATTTGTTTATAAAGTTGATGGTCGACTTCTTCTAATGTTAATGCTCTTGCAATACCTGAGACACCGATTTGTTCAATAACATATAAATCATGAATGATTTTTTCTTCTTCACTAATCGGATGGTACAATTGCCTTTCTAAGCTGAAAAGAGCATCTTTAATTTGATCAGATGTCCAATTTAAATGACTTAATTTAGATAGAGTTTGACCCATGAACTGAGTGTCTTTTTGAAGTTTTTTTAATAATCCATGAAAGCATGCTAGAAAATATAGTTTAGAAATGTTTAATTTTGATAAATCAAACTGATTAAGGTTACTGAGAATAGCATTTAAAATATCAGTTTGTTTATAATAAGGACTGACAAATGTTAGGTAGTCATTTAAATTCGTACTAGGAGTGTTTTCAATAAGTCCAAAAAGATAGACATCATGATAAGTTCCGTTGTGATAATGTGCTTGACGTCGAACACCTTCAACCTCAAAATTAAGAGCTTTTAGGAGTTTATAGCTAGAGGTATTATAAGCATATACTTCAGCTTCAATTCGATGAACACCTTGTTCAAAGAGTTTTGGAATGAGAGCTTCAAGAGCTTCTTTCGTATATCCTTCTCCTCTATGTGATCCAAGGCCAAATCTTAGCCAGGCACAAGATTTCAATTGATCCATCCAAGTAATACGGATATAACCAATGGGCGTATTACTCTCTGTAATAATCATTAAGTAGTAAGGATCTTGATTATTGTCGATATCTTCCTGTTCTGATTCTATTGTATATTGTTGAGACCCCGTAGACATTTCTTGAGTATAAGGATCATTTTTCCAATTAGCTATTAATTGTGCATCAGATATTTCAACATTTTTTAAGGTGAGCCTTTTTGTTTTCATATAATTCCTCCATTTTATGTGATGGTTAAGTATATGAAAAAACTCTACCTCATATGAGATAGAGTTAGAGATTTTATTGTTAGGCGATTCGATTAATTCCCCCTTTGTGTGTTTAATCAAGTTTGCCTCGCTAATAAATTATTTATTTTGTTAAATTGTTATTAGCTTTTTTAAAATCCCTCCTTTTGTTACATTATATTCAGAAGATGCTGTCGATATTCAAAAAAGTCGTCCAATTGGACGACTTTTTTTATGATAAGCTAAGCTCTTCCCAAACTTCCATAGCTTCCATGATTAATTCTTCTAATTCCTCAATACGAGCCTGGACTTGTGCAGATTTTTGAGAATCTAAATAAACTTCTTCTTGGAATAGCTCAGCTTTTTTATATTCTAATTCTTCTTCATAAGCAGCAATTTTTGCTTCAGTATCTTCAAGTTGTCGTTTGCGCTGTTGTTCAAGACGACGTTGTTCTTTTTGTTTTTGATAGTCTGTAACATTATTTGCTGTTGCAAGTTCTGATTGCTCAGCCAATTTCGCAGCCTCAAGTTCAGCTAGTTGCTGTTTTTTCTCAATATAATCAGAATAATTTCCTAAGTAGGATACGACACCATGCGGTGTAACTTCTAGAATACGAGTAGCGATTTTATCAATGAAATAGCGGTCATGTGAGATGAAGAAGACTGTTCCCTCATAATCTTCAAGTGAAAGTTCTAACATCTCTTTACTATCAATATCTAAGTGGTTCGTTGGCTCGTCTAATAATAAAAAGTTATTTTTTTGAAGCATTAACTTACATAAAGTTAATCGAACTTTTTCACCACCAGAAAGTTGATTAACGGTTTTGAAAACATCATTACCAGTAAATAAGAAGTTTCCTAATAACGTACGAATATCTTTTTCAAGTCTTGTTGGGAAACAATTCCATACTTCATTTAAAACCGTGTTATTAGATGTAAGATTGGCTTGTTCTTGGTCGAAATATCCCATGTCTAAGCTTTTTCCATAGTAAATTTCTCCGCTTATCTTAGGTAGGTCTCCAGCAACTGTTTTTAGAATCGTTGATTTTCCAATTCCATTTGGTCCAATTAGTGCAACACGGTCTAGACGATTAATATGGAAATCTAAATGATCTGAAATAACTTGATCTGGGTATCCAACCGTCAAGTCTTCAACTTTTAAAACATCATTTCCACTTCGGCGATCGATTTCAAAAGTAATTCCAATCGATTTATCATTAATTTTTGGAATTTCAATACGTTCCATTTTATCAAGTAACTTACGTCGAGATTGTGCACGCTTTGTTGTTGAGGCACGAACAATATTTCGACTGATGAAATCTTCCATCTTTGAGATTTCCTTTTGTTGTTTTTCGTATTGTTTCATTAACGATGCATAAGCTACTGCTTTTTGATCCATATAATCAGAGTAGTTACCTTTGTATTTTGTACATTTTCGGTACTCAATCTCATAGACAGTGGTTGCGATTTGATCAATAAAGTAACGGTCATGGGATACGATGACAACAGCACCTGAGTATTTCTTTAAATATCCTTCTAACCATTCAATCGTATCAATATCTAAGTGGTTGGTTGGCTCATCGAGAATTAAAACATCTGGTTTTTGAAGTAATAATTTCGCTAAAGCTAAGCGAGTTTTTTGACCTCCACTTAAGTTCGAGATTTTTTGATCGAAGCCAATTTCATTGAACTTGAAACGATTAAGGATATTATTAATTTCAGATTCATAAGTGTAACCACTCAGTAATTCAAAGCGATGATTTAAGTTTTGATAATGTTCAATAATTTTAAGATATTGCTCGCTACTTGGATCTTCTTCAGCCATTTTAATACTTAACTCTTCTAGTTGTCCTTTTAGTTTAATAGTTTCTGCAAATACTTTAAGCATTTCATTATAGATCGTGTCATCAGAATTAACATGACTTGATTGGGCAAAATATCCTAGAGCAACGCCTTGTGGTTTATGAATTTCTCCATTATCAAAGTCAATTTCATCAGCAATGATTTTTAATAGCGTTGATTTTCCAGCACCATTACGTCCAACAACTGCAATACGTTCACCTTTTTTGACTTCAAACTGAACATTTTCAAGAATAGGCGTTCCTGAATAAAGCTTGGTCAATTTGCTAGTTTGTAATAAGATCATTTTATTTCTCCTTTATATATAAACTTACAAGTTGTTTTCAATTTTTATATTATTTATTTATAAGTATAAAGCTTAAATAACAGATAAGCAACGGACACGGGATGAAATAATCGTCGATTTTAAAAACATTTTAACATATAGACGTTTTATGTTCGTGTGAGTATTCACATTGAATTATTTTCATGTTATTATTTAACTAGGATAAAGGAGGTTTTTTATGCTATCACATATTCCAAATGCAACGATTAAAAGGTTAGCACTTTATCGTCGCTGTTTCGTTGAATTAGATGAAATGGGAGTTAAAAGAATCCAGTCAGGTGAGTTAAGTCAGAAAATAGGAATTGATTCAGCTACTATTCGACGTGACTTCTCATATTTAGGTGAATTAGGACGCCAAGGATATGGTTATGAAGTGCGTGTTGTATTAGAAGCATTCAATAATTTATTGAAAACAGAAGATGCACAAAGTTGTGTTTTAATTGGGGTTGGGAACTTAGGACGTGCATTATTAAAATATTTTAGTTCAGATAAGTTCAAAAAACGTATGTTTAGAACACCAGTTAACTTAATTTCAGGTTTTGATACAGATGAAAGCTTAGTAGGGCAATGTATAGGAGATTTACCTATCTATCATTTAAATGATTTAAAGTCTTACATTGAGGAACATCATGTTACTTATGTTATTTTAACTGTTCCACCAACAGTAGCTCAAAGTGTTGCATCTTCATTAGAAGGATTAGGAATTAAAGGGATTTTAAATTTATCTTCAACAGTTATTAATGTAAGTGAGGATATCACAGTACATGAAGTAGACTTAAATATGGAGCTAGAGACATTATTCTTTTACGTATTCCAAAAAGAACAAGCGAAACATTAATACTTTTTATTAAAAATATCGTTTGTTGCCAGCTTATAATCAAAATGGTTATAAGCTTTTTTATTTTCATTAACCAATAAATGGGAAATTATTCTATTTTGATTGAAAAATGATAAAGACAACAGTATAATTATGAACGATGATAGCGTTTGTTGATTTAATGATGATTTTCGAACATCAATTAAGGTAATACTAGCGATATCACATTATATATTCAAGACGTTGCATTCAAAAAGAAGCGACAGTGGAGGAGAAGAAAAATGAAGAATTCAAGAAAGAAAACAAAATTTTTAGTTTTATTAACGATGTTTTGTAGTATTCAAGTTGTTTTAATGTTAACACCACTTGGTTATATTCCAATTGGTCCAGTTCGTGCGACGACAATGCATATTCCAGTTATTTTAGCGGGGATTTTATTAGGGGTAAAAGGAGGAGCAATGACAGGACTAGTATTTGGAATTAGTAGTGTGATTATTAATACGGTTATGCCAACTATTACATCATTTGTATTTACTCCATTTTATTCATTAGGGGATTACCATGGAAACTTTATGAGCTTAGTTATTGCGATTGGACCACGCGTTTTATTAGGAGTATTAGCTGCGTTAATTTATAGTTGGTTTAAAAATAAAGATACTAAAGTTAGATTAATCGGTAGTGGATTGACGGCTTTAATTTGTACATTAATTCATTCTATTTTAGTACTTGGAATGATTTATATTTTCTTTGGTCCGAGCTATGCTCAGGCAAAAGGTGTTGAAACATCTGCTTTATTTGGATTATTATTAGGGATTATTACAACAAATAGTATATTAGAGGCAGTATTAGCAACAGTCATTATTACACCACTTACAAAAGTGTTGGAGCCGATTACGAAGAAGGTGATTTAGTTGAATAAAAAAACAATTGTACTAGGAGTTTGCGGAGGAATTGCTGCTTATAAGAGTGCACAATTAGCTAGTAATTTATATAAAAAAGGTTATGATGTTCATGTGATTATGACAAAGAATGCAACTGAATTTATTACACCATTAACCTTTGAAACGTTAACTCATAATCGTGTTTCTGTTGGAACATTTGATCGAAATTTTCAATATGATGTGAACCATATTTCGTTAGCTAAACGTGCAGATTTATTTGTTGTAGCTCCAGCTTCAGCAAATTGTATTGCTAAATTTGCTCATGGATTAGCTGATGATATGTTAACAACGACATTTTTAGCTGCTACTTGTCCTAAGTTAATTGCGCCAGCGATGAATACAGGGATGCTAACGAATCCGATTACGCAGAGAAATATTGAAATCTGTAAAGAATACAATATGACATTTGTTGAATCAGATAGTGGATATTTAGCATGTGGTGATGTTGGTAAAGGGCGACTAGCTGAGGTTGAAGATATTGAGGATGCAATTGAATGTTTATTAATAAAAGAAAAACCTTTAAAAGGAACAAAGGTCGTAGTAACGGCTGGACCAACACAAGAAGATTTAGATCCAGTTCGTTTTATGACGAATCATTCAAGCGGAAAGATGGGATATGCAGTTGCACGTGCTGCTCGTAATTTAGGGGCAGATGTTACATTAGTAACTGGGCCTGTTTCATTAAGAAAACCAATGTTCATGGATATTGTTGAGGTAAGAACAGCAGCTGAAATGTTTAAAGAAGTTGAAGCATTAAAAGATGACTATGATATTTTAGTTAAATCAGCAGCTGTGTCTGATTACCGAGTTGAGTGTGTGAGTGATCACAAAATGAAAAAGCAAGGTAATCAGTTGACGATTGATTTTGTAATGAACCCTGATATCTTAGCGCAAATGGGGAAATCAAAAAAATCACATCAAGTTGTTTGTGGATTTGCGATGGAAACACAAGATTTGATTGAGAATGCAACAAAGAAATTAGTGAATAAAGGTGCAGATTTAATTGTTGCTAATCAGTTAAATGAGCAGTCAGCAGGATTTAAAAAAGATACAAATGTCGTTACGATTTTAACAAATGATAATGTGGAAAAATTAGATGTTATGTCAAAAGAAGCACTTGGTTATAAGATTATGGATCGCTTATTACATATTTTAATAAAGAAAAGAGGAGCAGTATGTTAGTTGTTATCGATGTTGGAAATACAAATATTACATTAGGAGTATATGATCGTGATGAATTGATTGCAAACTTTCGACTAACGACTAAACTGCAACGAACATCAGATGAGTTTGGAATTGCATTATTTTCATTTTTTCAAACGAAAAATATTAATCCACAAGCGGTTGAAGATGTCTTGATTTCAAGTGTTGTGCCTAAGATTATGCATTCTTTAACTAATGCTATCCGAAAATACTTTAATATTGAACCAATGATTGTGGGGCCTGGTATTAAGACAGGAATTAGCATAAAAACGGAAAATCCACGCGAGGTTGGAGCTGATCGTATTGTTGATATTGCAGCAGCTTATCATATTTATGGGGGGCCAGCTTTAGTTATTGATTTTGGAACAGCAACAACATATGATTATGTTAATGAATTTGGTGAGTTTGAGTTTGGTGTTACATCACCGGGAATTGAGATTTCTGCCCAAGCTTTATGGACACAAGCTGCAAAGTTACCTGAAATTGAAATTAAAAAACCTGCGACAATTATGTGCCGTAATACAATTACGAGTATGCAAGGTGGGTTAGTTTATGGATATATCGGACAGACAGAGTACATTATCCAAAAAGTGAAAGAAGCAGTAGGAAAAGAGATTAAGGTCGTTGCAACTGGAGGACTTGGTCGTATTATTTATAATGAAACTGATATGATTGATGTATATGATCCAGATTTAGCTTTCAAAGGTATGAAAGTCATTTATCAAAAAAATAGATCTTAACGATAAGATAAGAAATCAAAGAAGACTCATATGGGTTACTATCCAGTGAGTCTTTTTTATTCACTCAACTATAAGGAAATAAATGTATTTTTCGTTGGTGAACGGATAAGGCTAACTTATAATAGTAAGAGTGAACTCTTTATTTAAGATTAATGATGATCAGTTGACATCAATTAATTTAAAACAATAGAGAGTTTAAATTATTAATCAAAGCAAAAAAACATATTAGGAGCAGGCGTTACTTCTTTACTTTGTACTGT
>JAUMTV010000003.1 GCA_030531025.1 Turicibacter sp. | reverse complement strand
GAATTTGGTTTGCTAACTTCATTCTATAACAAGGATTCTATTTATGAGTTTTTTTATGTGTCGCACTTCATATTACAACCTATCTAATAAAAAACCATTATCTAAAATCAGATTTAATCTGAATTGAGATAATGGTTTTTATTTTGTGTGTTTCCTGTAACAGTTGCGGACGTGGACCTGTGCTCGTTAGGGTATATTCTGGTGGAGATGGGTTCCCTGCCTTACGAAGTAAGTATCCACCACTGGTAGGGTATGGGCGTTTCGGTTAGTATCCTCGTTTTATATACTAAGAGAGATTCAAGGATAAATCTATCACTGTGAAAGTCATATCAATATAACGAGAAAGGATTTTATATTTAAAATTTTGTGTTTCATATTTTTTGATAGAGGGATAAATAATTAATTTTCATTTATGGTAAAAAATGGTTTTTTTGTGTTTTTTGTGATAAACTATGAGGATAGAGAGGGGAAAGAATTAGGGTGTAATAAATGTTAAAAGGATAGCTATATTAAATAACCAAAATTTAACTCCTTTCTTTTAGAAGTAAAGTTTTAAGGGGAGATTAGATGACACTATTGTCTGTTGAGAAAGTGAAGAAAAATTATAAGGCCGTCGAGGTTCTTAAGGAGATTAGTTTTACAATTAATCGGGGTGAAATTGTTGCCTTAGCTGGTCCGAATGGAATTGGAAAAACAACTTTGTTAAAAGTTATTTCAGACTTATCACCAATTAAATCAGGATGTATTCGCATTAATGGAGTTGAAGCTAAAAATGATCGTGTAAAATATGTTTCTTATTTCTCTTGTTTAATAGAATCACCTGCTTTTTACGAGAATTTAAGTGGTTATGATAACTTAAAGTTTGTGATGAAATGTAGCAAGGTTTCCTTTGAAAAATTGGAAGAAGTTTTAGAATATATTCATCTTGGCAAAGCCTTAAATCAAAAAGTGAAAAAATATTCATTAGGAATGAAACAACGCTTAGCTATTGGTATGGCAATTATTCAAGAACCTGAATTATTAGTATTGGATGAACCCACAAATGGATTAGATCTAGATAGTATTATAGAATTTAGAAAGCTTATGTTACGTTTAAAGCGTGAAAAGAATATGAGTATTTTAATTTCAACACATAATGTCGCTGATATTGAGACATTGAGTGATCGAGTATTGTTTTTAAAAGAAGGTATCATTTATCAACAATTATTAAGTAAGGAGCAACGTAAAAAAAATATTATTTTAACTTCAAATAATATAGGAGAAATCAATGAAAAGCTGAATGAACTTTATCCGCTACAAATTAAAGCTCAGATTGAAAATCAGACATTGAAGTTTGAAGTTGATAAGAATGATATTCATACCTTTTTAACATGTCTGAATCAACTGAATATCGAATACGAAGACCTAGATATTCGTCCCTATAGTTTTGAAGAAATTTATAATAAAATTTACAAATTAGAGGGGGGAATAAAATGATTTCTCTTATTGCAATTGAACTTAAAATGTTTTTTCGACAAAGAAAAAATTGGTTAGTTCTCATCTGTCTAGTACTTTTAAGCACGTTCTTTATTCACTCTCATATCAAATTAAATCAAATGAATGAAGAGTATAGAGGTATACTATTAAGTAATAATATTAGTCATCTCCAAGATGCTATTTTGAGGATGACTAATGAATCAAATGAGATTTACACTAATGAGATAGAGCGTCTTAATCAAGAAATTACTTACATGCAAAACATGCAGAATGCACTTTTAATGGAGGACTGGAATGAATATTTAAGGAATGAAATAGCAAGTGAACGTTCAGAATTAGAGGGAATATTATCTGGTAGCCTTGTTTCAAGTACGACTGTTGAAGAACTTGAAGAAAGTATTGCAATCAAGGAGATTTTAATTGATAAGAATATTAAACCTATTTTTACAGAATATGCAATGAGTTCATGGAACTTTATTCCGTTATTTTTAACTGGAAATACAATGTTTCTCATTGTATTTGTAATAATTTATTTTGCTAGTAGTATAGTTGCTAGTGATTTTGAAAAAGGAACTTATAAGCTAGTTTATAATCTGCCACTCAGTAAATTAAAGATATATCTTAGTAAACTAATTACAGCTTTAGCAATTAATTATGCGTGGGTATTTACCTTCTTGTTAGGGTGTTTTGGTATTTTATCAATAATAGTAGGAACAGGAGATGGGAATTACCCGTATAAATTACATGCTCATGGAACTGATTTTTATGTGAGTGCGATACAATTTGTAGGTATGGCTTCTGGGGTATTACTGCTATTAATTACCTTTATTGTTTGTTTGACTATAGGACTTTCTATATTTTTACGACATAGTCATCTAACATTTATTATTACAGTTGCCATAATTTTTGGATTAAACAGGTTAGTTAATCCTGAGGCGGTATCTGATTATACTCATTTGAATCCAATGATCTATTTAGATATTACAAATACATTAAAAGGGGATTTGATTCTATTATTCAAAAATGCTCAAATTAATTTAAATACAGTAGTTCCATTACTAGTTATATTAAGTTTATTAATTATATTAATAAGCAGTTATTCATTTAAAAAAATGAAACTCTCCAAATAGAAAAAAGTTATGAACCTTGGTGCTAGTATAGTTTTATGGACACATTTCAGTTAAGGTGTTACCAGAGACTTAATAAAAGAATGTTGGATATTAGAGGAGGCGCTACAATTTAAGATTTGACCATATATACAATAGATAATATTGAAATGGCCGAAATAATGGTAAACGTAAAATTGAAGAGTATTCTTAAAAAAGAAGTATTAGTTCAAAATTCCGGTAATCGCTAGCTTCTATTTTCTGAGTCAATCATATATATAAGTCCAGATAAGTTTTTCATATCGTAAAACTTTTAAAGCCCTAGCAAAGGAGGATTAGACTATCTTTGATAATCGCTAGGTGACCATACCCCAGCAAAGGAGGATTGTTCGCCATGCTCACTGCTGTGGGCCCCATTCCCTAGTAATGGTCGATTGTTTTACAAGTAAAACTGCTAGGTGACCCAAGCCCTACTAATGGAGGAAACATGCTTCGCATGGTAGGTGACCCCTGGACGATAGTCTGTCTTAGTATTAAAAAGAATTGCCAACTAAGCCTGCTATAGAATGATGAAATACATTTCTGTTTCCATATAATAAAAAAAATCATCAGGATGAATGATTAGTGTCTAAAAGTAGTAAAATGAAAGTATGTTAGAAGAAGGATGATCAATCGAGATTGATAAGAAGGAGGAAAAAATGAGTCAGACAATAGGTTTAAAATCACGAAATGAAATTGAAGAGGAATCAAAATGGAAAATTGATAAGATTTATGCGAGTACAAAAGCTTGGGAGAGTGACTTTCAACAGTTAAAAGAAAAGGCTCCTAAATTAAAAGAGTTTCAAGGGCGCCTTGGAAATATCACCGACTTAAAAGCATATTTAAAGGTAGAGGAGGAACTGGATCGAGTATTAGAAAAATTATACGTCTTCGCTCATATGAAGAGTCATGAAGATACCTCAAACTCAGAGTTTCAAACATTGGTCAATAAAATTGATCCATTTATGGCACAGTTTTCAAGTTATAACGCCTTTTTTACACCAGAAATCTTATCACTTGAAGATGGCACGATTGAAAAAATGCTAGAAAGAGATGATGAATTGAAGGTATACGATACGTTCTTTAAGGTGTTGCTAAAAGAAAAACCACATATCTTGTCTAAGGAAATGGAAGAATTATTAGCATCAGCGTCAGACTGCTTAGGGGCTTCTGAGAGTATTTACTCCATGTTAACAAATGCCGATATGACCTTTGGAAAAATTAAAGATGAAAAGGGTCATGAAATTGAATTAACAGAAGGAAATTATAGTTCTTTAATTAAGAGTAAAGATCGACGTGTGAGAGAAGAAGCCTTTAAATTATTATTCGGTACCTATAAAAAATTTGAAAATACGATTGCAACCAGTTTAACAAGTTCCTTAAAAACATTTATTTTCTATGCGAAAACGAGAAAATATGCGTCTTCTTTAGAAGCCTCATTAAAACCAAATGATATTCCGGTTGAAGTCTATAAAAATGCCATTCAAACAATTAATAACAACTTAAAATCTCTTCACCGTTATGTCGGATTGAAGAAAAAATTATTAGGTTTAGATGAAATTCATATGTATGATTTATATGTTCCAGTTATTGATATCCCGAAAGTACATATTGAGTACAGTGAAGCCGTTGAAATAGTAAAAGAAGGATTGAAGCCACTGGGTCAAGAATATTTAGGGATCTTTGATGAAGGAATTAAAGAAGGATGGGTCGATGTTTACGAAAACAAAGGAAAAAGAAGTGGCGCTTACTCATGGGGAAGTTATGATACGATGCCTTATGTGTTATTAAATTATAATTATGAATTGAATGATGTTTCAACACTCGCTCATGAGATGGGACATTCAATTCACTCATACTATACGAGAAAAGAACAACCTTACATCTATGGTAACTATACGTTGTTCTGTGCCGAAGTAGCTTCGACAACAAATGAGATTTTACTGATTAATGATTTAATCAATAAAGAGCAAGATAAAAATAAAAAGTTATATTTAATTAATCAAGAACTTGAACAAATTAGAACGACAGTCTATCGTCAATTAATGTTTGCAGAGTTTGAACTGATCACACATGAAACATTAGAAAGTGGTGGTTCATTGACTTCTGATGATTTAAATAAGATCTGGTTGGATTTAAATAAAAAATATTTTGGGCCTGAGATGGTTGTAGATGAAGAGGTTCAAATCGAGTGGGCAAGAATTCCACACTTCTATAGTGATTTCTATGTTTACCAGTATGCTACAGGATATGCAGCGGCATCAGCTTTCGCTAAATCGATTTTAGAAAATAGTGAAGTTGCAGTTGAAAAATATAAAGGATTCTTAAAAGCAGGAGGATCTTTATACCCAATTGATACATTGAAAAATGCTGGAGTGGATATGACAACGCCAAAACCATTAGAAGCAACAATTGAACGATTTGATGAATTGCTCGATATGTTAGAAAAATTAATATAAGATAAGCACAGTTAAATTAAAAATGAGAATGGAGTCCCCTATAAGCAGGGGTATTTCATTCTCATTTTTAATATCATTTCACAATAATTAAACGATTAGTCAGGTAGCTGTAGTAGGTTCTCTTATTTATCCTTTGGAATTATTATGCACGAGAATTTTTTGGTGGAGATGGGGCGTTCTAGTTAGTATCCACGTCTATTTAATTTTTTTCACTAGATTATTAGCTCATTAAATTACATGCATAAGTCTTTTTTTTATCTGTGATCTCTTTATGGGGAAGTCTAGTTTAATACGTAATTTAATGGTGTCCATGTAACTATACTATTACGAAGTCTTTTTGTTAATATATTAGATTAATAAATATTATCACTTTAATAAGAGAGAAATATAGATTTGTAATTAATGAAAAAAGAAATCGCAATAATTATAAAATTATTGCGATAGATAGAATTCCCTTTATTGTTGGGTTTTCCTATACTGGGAAGGTGAAATCGAAAATTTTTTCTTGAATATTTTGGAAAAAGATAACTGATCATCAAATCCAAGGGAGTTAGCGATAGTGAAAATAGGTAATTTTGTTGTGGATAATAACTTACAAGCCTTTTTTAATTTTAAATCAGTAACATATTGTTTAGGAGATATCCCATATTTTTCATTAAAAATCCTTGAAAGATAGTTTGGATGTATTCCAAATGTATTAGCAACATCTGTTAATTTTAGTTTTTCTGGATAATTAATATCTAGAAAAAACTTAATTTCATCAACAAGTGAGCATTCAGACTTTAACTCTTCATTTAGATTTAGCTCTTCATATAGTAAAGACATAATATCTAAAAGTATACTATTAGCTTTAAAATAAAGACTTGCTTGTGTTCCCTTTAATTCTAGTATTTCAAATATTTTTTCTTTATATTTATCGATATCAATATTTTGTAAAACATAAATTTCATGATTTGCATTCATTAATTGATAAGTATACGTTTGAGAATTAATTCCTAGGAAACCAATCCAAACATAACTCCAAGGATCATTAGAATCTGCTTCATAAAATGCCACTTTATTTGAAGGGATAATAAATGCATCGCCTTTAGAAACCTCAAATATATGATCATTAATATGTAATTTACCTTTGCCATTTAAAATGAAGTGAATAAGTTGATAAGATCTGCATATAGGTCCGTAATTTTGATTCGGTTTACACTCTTCGAAACCAGCACAATAAAAGGCAAGGTCGGATAGTGATTTAAATATTAAGTTATGGTTAGTTTCTTTATATTCTTTCATGACTTAATATTAACATAAAAAAAAGAAGCTGAAATGAAAAAGTATATAAAGGTTAGTTTTTTCCATATATATATTTTTAAAAACCATAGAATTCGAGTGTGAAATAGCTTTAAATAGTAGTTGAAAGCGCTCGAGTTTTCAGAAAGGGTGATTTGATATTTATATTAGTAAAAAACAAAGTTATCATTTAGAGCCTTATAAAGGTTTAATGAATGATCCTAATGGTTTAATTTATTTTAATGGAATGTACTATGTATTTTTTCAATGGAATAGATTTGGATTAAATCATTCGTATAAAGAATGGGGATTATTTACTTCTAGAAATATGATTTCATGGAACTTTATAGGTAGCGCCTTATTACCGGATCAAGATTATGATTGTCATGGTGTATATTCAGGTAGTGGATATGAAATGAACAATGAATTATGTTTATTTTACACAGGGAATACAAAATATGACGGTAAGAGAAAGAGCTATCAGTGTTTAGCTGTTTCTAAGGATGGTAGAAGATATATAAAAAAAGGTCCTATCTTGACTACTCCAAAGGAATATACTGAACATTTTAGAGATCCAAAAGTATTCCGTAGAAAAGATGGTTCTTATTCTATGTTAGTTGGTGCTCAATTATTAAATGGATGTGGCGCAATTGCACTTTGCCACTCACTTGATGGGGTTAAATGGAGCTATGTAGGGAAAATAGCATCATCTAATTTGTACCAAATGATTGAATGCCCTGATTTATTTAGCATTGATGAAACAGATGTTTTAATATTCTGCCCTCAAAAACGAGATAATGAGCATGATACAAGTATTTTTAGTTTTGCAGCTTATAAAATAGGACATTTTAGTGAATTAGATGATCTAACTAATTCGGAAGATTTAGATACTCATTTTAAATTACTTGATTACGGATTTGATTACTATGCTCCGCAGACATTTGAAGATGAAAATGGTAGAAGGTTAATTATTGCATGGATGTCTAATATGAATGGGCAGCAAGAAGAGGAATTTTCCAAGAATGAAAGAACCCTACATTGCATGACCATGCCTAGAGAGGTAAGGGTTATTGATGGTATTTTGTATCAAAAACCAATTACAGAGATGTATGAATTATTAGCCGATGAATTATCGATGGAATTGAAGGATGAAACTATTGTGATTTATCCTACAGAGAGAGCAGTGTATTTAAATTTAGAACAATTAAATGTTGAGAATTGTATGAATATTAACTTTTTCCATAATGAATTTATTTTTAATTATGATAAATATAAGAAACTGATTAAAATATCAAGAAAAGATTGGGTTACTAATGAATACACACATAGAGTATATGAGCAGATAACTCTTTCTGAAATAGAAGTATGGATTGATAATTCAAGTATAGAGATGTTTATTAATAAAGGTGAAATTTCTATGTCTTCAAGAATATATCCATTAACTAATAAATTGGAGATATCAATAGATGGAATTAATTCATTAACTAAAATTAAGGCAAATAAGGTTGAAGCCTTAGAAATGAATGGAGGATTATAGTAGTGAGTGATAAGGGGTTAGCAAAGAAAATTATTAATGGCATTGGTGGTAAAGAAAACATTGTATCAGTCCAACACTGTGCAACTAGATTGAGAATAGTTGTTGGTAATAAAGAACAAATTGATACACAAGGAATAGAGGCATTAGATAAGGTTAAAGGGTCTTTTTTTAATGCAGGTCAGTATCAAATTATTTTAGGAACTGGCTTAGTAAATAGAGTATTTAATGAAGTTGTGGAAGAAATCGGAGAAATAGAACAAAATGATGAAAGAAGTCACAAAACAGAAACATACGGTAATGTCTTTCAAAGAGCAATAAGAATGTTTGCGGATGTTTTTGTACCGATTATTCCTGTTCTTGTAGCGACAGGATTATTTATGGGACTGAGAGGATTATTAACACAAGAAGCTGTTTTGAATATATTCGGACTGACATCAGAAAGTATTCCAGCACAGTTATTAACTTTTACTCAAGTATTAACAGATACTGCGTTTTCATTTTTACCAGCATTAATTTGTTGGTCAACCTTCAAGAGTTTTGGGGGAAGTCCAGTTATTGGTATTGTATTAGGTTTAATGTTAGTGAATCCAAGTCTTCCTAACGCATATGAGGTTGGACAACAGGTAACCGAACCATTAGTCTTCTTTAATTTTATTAAAGTATCTGGTTATCAAGGATCAGTTTTACCTGCTTTCTTTACTGGATTAGTTGCTGTTAAGGTTGAAAAATGGATTCGTAAACGTATTCCAGATGCAATTGATTTAATTGTTACGCCTTTTTTAACATTACTAGTTGGAATTGTCCTTGCTTTATTTGTTTTTGGTCCAATTCTTCATTATGTTGAATTTGGAGTACTTAACATTGTAGAAAAACTGTTACTTTTACCATTTGGTATAGGGGGACTAATTTATGGAAGTTTTGGTCAATTAACAGGAATATTTGGTGTACACCATATTTTAAACTTTTTAGAAATTAGTATGTTATCACAAGATGGTTGGAATTATTTAAATCCAATTGGATCATGTGGGAATTTTGCACAAGGTGGTGCAGTACTAGCGGTAGGATTGAAGTCTATTTCTTCAAAAACGAAACAAATTGCTTATCCATCTTGCTTCTCAGCACTTTTAGGAATTACAGAACCAGCAGTTTTTGGAGTTAATTTAAAATATGTTAAACCATTTATCATGGCTATGATAGGTGGTGGAGTAGGTGGATTTTTAGCTTCACTTTTCCAATTAAAAGCTACTGGTATGTCAATCACGGGAATTCCTGGGATGCTATTATATTTAAATTCACAATTACCAATGTATATATTAGTAAATTGTGTTGCTTTTGGAGTTGCATTTGTATTAACTTATTTTGTTGGATTTAAAAAAGAAGGAGAGTAAACGAATAGATGGGAATTCATTTTCAAAAAAATGGTTTAGTCGCACATATAAAAAATGATTATATCAGCTATATTCTTGAAGTTATTGATAATAAGTATTTGGTTAATAGATATTTTGGAAAATCAATTAGGGAATATCGAGAGACTAATTCATTTCAATATTATAAACGAAGTTATAACACACAACATGTAAGTAGTGTTGAAAACTTATCTTTTGATAATTTTCCATTTGAATATCCATCAAGAGCACATGGAGATTTTAGGATACCTGCCATATCGATTATTCAAGATAATGGAATAGATATGATTAATTTAACATTTAAAGAATGGAGAATCTTAAAAGAAAAGCCTGAGATAAAAGGATTACCGAGTACATTTTCAAAAAATGGAGAGACAGAAACTTTAGAAGTTATTTGTGAAGATGATACTGCTAAAGTTAGAGTCTATATGTACTACACAATATTTAATGATTTAGGAATTATTGTTAGAAATCAAAAGATAGAAAATTTTGGAGAACATAAGGTTTCGATAATTAACGCAAAAAGTTTATCTTTAGAACTACCTCCAAAAGAGTATGATTTTCTATCATTGTATGGAACACATACGAGGGAAGCGAATATTAATCGCTTCCCACTCCACAGAGGAATACAAAAGATTGAAAGTGCTCGAGGTGCTAGTAGTCCTCAACATCAGCCATTCTTTGCCTTACTATCTCCTGATACATGTCAAGAAGTAGGTGAGGTATTTGCATTTCATTTTATTTACAGTGGATGTTTCTTAGGAGAGGTAGAAAAAGATCAGTTTGGTAATGTAAGAGCGCAAATGGGATTAAATCCAACTAATTTTAGGTGGTTATTAGAGTGTGGTGAAACTTTTGAAACACCTGAAGTTGTTTTAAATTATAGTGCTGAAGGACTAAATGGAATGAGTTATAATTTTCATAAATTATACAAAAACAACTTAGTTCCACAAAGATTTATCAATCAAGAGCGTCCTATATTATTAAATTCTTGGGAATCAATGTATTATGATGTTACTCATGAGAAGATTGATGAACAATCAAGTATCGCACAGGAATTGGGAATAGAGTTATTTGTTTTAGATGATGGTTGGTTCCGTCGATCAAACGATAGTAAATCATCTATGGGAGACTGGGTATGTAATGAGAATAAATTACCAGGAGGAATTAGTAAAGTTGCTGATACCATTCATGAAAAAGGATTAAAATTTGGGTTGTGGTTTGAACCAGAAATGATTTCAAAAAATAGTAATCTATATGTTCAACACCCAGATTGGGCATTACAGATTCCAGGTTATTCTATGATTGAAGGAAGAAATCAGTATGTACTAGATCTATCTAGAAAAGACGTACAACAATATATCATTGATGTATTTCACGAATACTTAAAAGATGGGAGAATTGAGTACGTGAAATGGGATATGAATAGACCATTGACAGATGTTAATTCTCTAACTTTAGAAGTTGATAAAAAGGGTGAAATTTGGCATCGTTATGTATTAGGGCTGTATCATGTACTAGATACGATTACTTCAGCATATCCTAATGTATTATTTGAGGGTTGCTCAAGTGGTGGTGCTCGTTTTGACCCAGGTATGTTGTATTATACTCCTCAAATTTGGACTAGCGATAATACTGATGCATTTGATCGTATGACTATTCAATCTGGGTATAGTTTATTATATCCACCTGTTACGATGGGTGCACACATAAGCGTTACACCTAATCATCAAACGGGAAGAATAACGCCAATGAATACAAGATATCAAGTCGCACGTTTATTTAACATAGGGTATGAGTTAGATTTATCAAAATGTCAAGTTGATGAAATAACAGAAATAGCTAATCAAATCAGGGAAATCAAAAAATACAGAAAATTGATACAAAATGGAGACTTTTTTAGACACGATGTTCCAAATGATAATTATGTTATGTGGTCAACAATTAATTCAGAAAAGACGGAAGCTGTAGTTGTCATTTTCCAAAAGTTCTATGATCCTATAAAGAGTCATTGCTTATTTAAGTTGAATTATTTAAACTCAGATTTTGATTATTATGAAGTCAATACGAATAAAATTTATGGTGGAGATGAACTAATGAATGTTGGATTATCTATTCCATTAGTTAAAAATGATTTTCATGCGTTTGAATTTCACTTGAAAAAAGTTGATTAATTAAATAGTTTACTATTTTGAGAAGTCGAGGAATCGAGAAAGCGATTACACAAGGAGCGTTTTAAGGCAAAATATAAACATATATTATTTCCTTGAATATCATTACCAAAGGGAATAGACATGTCCAATGTCTCAAAACGTATTAATATCGTATCCATTAAAATAGTAAAGGAATATAGCTTCCAATATCTTGCACGTCAAATCTTATCACCAAGTGATGCATATGAAATGATTAAAGAACAATTAGAAGGTTTAGATCGTGAGCAATTCATTATTGCTTGTTTGAATACTAAAAATATCACAGTGGTATCAGTAGGTTCATTAAATAAGGCTATTGTACATCTAAGAGAAGTCTTTAAAACCGCAATCCTATCAAATGCTGCTAGTATTTTTATTTCTATAATCATCCATCAGGTGAAGCAACACCATAATAACAGGATCTTCAATTAACTAACCGCATTAAAAGAAAAAGGTTATTTATAAGGAGCTAAGTGATGCATAAGTGGCTTAGCTCTTTTTTTAAAAATTTTAATAGTAATTGTGCTCATGATGGAGGCTACTGCCACCAGGGATACAATTTCATCATAAGATTATATTTTATAGTAGCGGCTTATATCGATAAAATATTTTATGAAAGTACTTGAAACCATTGATAATAAACAAAAAAACATATCTAAACTCAGAAGTTATTTCTGTACTTAGATATGTTTTTTTACTGTAAATATTGCGGACGTGGGTATTCTGGTGGAGATGGGGCGTTCCGGTTAGTATCCACGTCTACTATAAGGATAATTGAATTTGTCACTATATGGAATATAATGTTATAATCTAACTAGAATTAGCATTTATCCTTTTAAAGCTAAGAATGGAGGTATAGCGGTATGGAATATTCTACTAATGATAGTGGTATAAAGAGTTTGGGTGGATTTGCTTATCAAATAAAATCTTTTATATATTATTTAGCAAATTTAAAGCAAGATGAACAAATTGAGTTCGAGACATTAGAAGATATTAATATAAAAACATATGAAATAGATCAAAATAGTGAGAGTTATAAATGTGTATTGAAAAATGAAGTAGGAAATATTGCAATACAAGTTAAAAGAACAACAATAGATAAAGCAAACGCCGAAAAGATATTATATAATTGGTTAATTTTAGAGAGTGAATCTGCGGTAATCAATAAATATATACTATTTACAGATGAGTATTATAAGAATCAAGATATAATTTTTAATGGAGATATTAAAAAGTTATTTGATAAAATAAATAATTCAAATCAGAATAGTAATGCTCTAATAACGAAAGTAAAAAAACTATTTAATGGTGATTTTGTAAAATTTACAGATAGTTATAATAGTATAAATCAAAAATATGAGTTTAAATCAGTTAATGGAATAGATGATGAAATTTTATTGAAATATGAATTTTTATTTCATAGAGCAGGGATATCTGAAGAATTGTACTATATGAGGATTCAAGAGTTAATGAGATTTGTCACGACAGAAATTATGAATTCAGTGAGTAATAGACAACCTTTTATTTTTACATATAAGAAATTTATAAGCCGAATTGAAGAAATATCTCAGAATATACGTGGTGAAGAAATAGAAATTAGTTACTCAACTTTTAAGAAGAGTAATGCTGATTGGTACGATTTACAACAAAAGAATTCAAGAGAATATTATCAACTTCAAGCGTGTAACTTAACACCAAGATTAATTGATAAACATTTACAATACAAATTTTACTATGAGTATTTAAGATACTTATATCTAGAAAATAATAAGGTGCCACGGGTAGACGATATTGAAGATACCACATATGATAATTTTGATTTTTCTAAAATGGTGTTGAAACAGGGAAATTTAGATACGCCTCTGAATAGACTAGACAGAACAAAGCAATGTGAAAATTCATATGTACTTAATGAACAAATGAAATATGGTGCTGCAGTCTATATGACTAGAGAGGATATTGAGGAGAATTTACAAATTTCATGGAAGGATGATAGCGATGTCTAAAAATAAAATACTAGCAGAGGCAATTATAATTAGCGGATATTGTGATATAGTACTTGGAATTTTACAAAAGCATGAACAGCTTAGTATTAACAAACTCTTATTTTTTTCATTTATTATAAAGAAAAACATTTTTCTTTATAAGGAGGTATACAGATCTAATAATTCTAAAGATCTTTTATTAAAAGGTATTTCTAAAATGTCAGGATTATTTGATGATTATTGTTATGAGATGGAATACATATTTAAAGCTATCCACTTGTTAATTAGTAATGAAGAGTTAATTATTATAGAGCATGAAGTTAGATATAACTCTGAAAAGAAGAAAGTCATTTATGCAGAAAACTCCTTCATAGAAAAGTGTATTAATGAAAGTAAACAAATGAGTGATAGACAATTTTTAAAGGAGGTTATGCATAATGTTTAAGATTGATAAATTGGTTATGAAAAGTAATAAAGGGGAAGAATATACTTATCAGTTCGATTATGGTATAAATTACTTTAAAGGGAAAAATAGCTCAGGTAAAACAGAATTTTATAAGTTTCTAGACTATATGTTAGGAGCATCAGAAAATATCAGTGAACAGTACTGGTATAAAGATACTTTAAAAGAAGCAAGGATGGAAATTGTCTATGAAAATATAAATTATATATTAATTAGAACATTAGATCCGGAAGTAAATTATTTTTCTTACAAGGATGAAGAGGTCATACAACCTATAGGTAGTGTAGAATATAAAGATAAATTGAATTCAATTTTTATGAAGGATAACAACTACCTAAAAGAATTGAGAGAATTCACAGATGAAAATTTGACATATAGAACATTTACTATGTTTAACTTTTTAGGTGAAAAAAGGCAAGGAGTATTAAATGATTTCTTGGATAAATGTAGTGATGTAAAATATTCAGTAAAATTAAATTCTATTTTGAATTTTATATTCAATAAAAATCTATCAAATATTTTTTTATTAATCAAGGAACTTGAAGAATTAGAAGATGAAATCAAACAGCTGGAAAAGCAAGAAAGTAGATTTGATTTCATTTACAATCGAATTAATAATAATTTACTGAAGTTAAATATTAAGACTAGTTATACAGGAAAGAATTCTTTTAAAATAAAAGAAGAAATTAGTAAATTAAAACAAATGGATAATCATTCGAATAATGGAGAGGTTAAAACTATAGCTGAGTTAGAAGTTATATTTAATAATTTAGATGAACAAGTCAAAATTTATGAAAATCGTATATCGGATTCAAGGCGTATGAAAAAAGAGAGTGAAAAGAAAAAAGTATTATTGAATAAATTAGAAACAATGATATGTAACACTAATGAATTAGAATATTTAATTGATCCTATAATTAAGTTAGTACTCGATTTAGAAAATAGTATTTCTTTTAATAAGTACATAATTAATGATAGTACGATAAAAGAAATAAAAAAACAGAGAGAATTAGTAAAAGAAGAAATTCTAAGAGCTAATTCAAGGTTCCAAAGATTTAGTATGGATGATAAAGTCAAAGCACTAGCTATTATAGAGGATTATTTAAATGAAGATATAAATTATAATGAAAAAGAATTAATAGAAAAACGAAAAAGAAGAAAACAAATAAAATCAGAGATCAAGATACTACAAAATGCAGATGATGTGGAAAGAATAAATAGTATCTCAAATTATATTACATCCTTATATAAATCAGCATATGAAGTATCTGCGTTAGTTAAAAATGATGTTGACATGGATGGGTTTCAGATACAGTATTTTAAAAAAGGGAATATTCTTCAACCAATGATAATTAATAGAGAGGCTGATGGAGAGAAACTCGAGAATTATTATACAGGTAGTATGGCAAGGCATACGTTAATTCAATTATCAGGATATTTGAGCTTTTTAAAATTATTAATAACTGAGGATAAATATCCGCTTATTCCTATATTAGTTATAGATCATATCTCAAAACCATTTGATTCCAAAAACAGACAGGCTATCGGAGTGATATTAGAAAAATTTTATGAAAGCATAGATAAAAAGAGTGTACAAATATTTATGTTTGATGATGAAAGTAATGAAGACTTATTAATTAAGAATGCTTTAGTTTATGATTTAATATCTCCAGAGAAAAGTGGATTTAATCCGTTTTATATAGAAAATGAAAGTATATAGTAATAGAGTTAAAATTGTTTATGGTAATGTAAGTAATAAAAGAAAAACTTATATTTTACAGAGATAAAATATAAGTTTTTTCTATATCAATTAGAGTGAGATTAAGAGTAGATTAATTCAATCAAATTATCCCATTCTTTTATCCATTCTCCACGAGTCAATTGGTTAATAAAAAATTCAAATGGATCTAATGTTTCGTCTTTAGTTATTTCATATTTATCATATATTTCCGTTAACATATTTTTTACATCTTTTTTAGTTGAAATAATTGAGACATTTCCATTAGATATTTGTGAACTTGCATATTGAATAAAGTCAGAAAGAAGTTGTTGCTCATCTCTATTATATATTTTAGAATCACCTAATATTGTCTGAATATTTTTCTTTCTATTTGAAATAGTGTGAGTTATGCTCAACCATTCTTTTTTTTCTGATGTTAGACTATAACGTTCTTCCCATTGATTAATTAATCTCTCAAATAAGGTATCAATAAAATGGGAAACATCATCTGAATTTATTGTTTCTAATGAAGATTTTTGTTTGAGAAGCAAAATCACTTCTTCTTTAAAGGCAGCGGAATCGATTAAAATAGTCGATTCTAGAGTATAACAATTCCACATATAGGTTTTTATATTGAACTTTTCTTGAATTTTCTCAATTATGCGATTTCTTTGTTTATCAGTAGTATAGTCACTATCTAAGACTAGGATGGATTTATCCCATAAACTTTTTCCATTTTTAATTAAACTGAAAAAATCTTTATAGGCAGTAAGTTTAGGCAGTAAATTATCAATTCCATCGAATGACCAATACATAATATTATTTTTTTTATGAATATCATTTTTGTCCAAAATAGTCTGAATATATTTAGCATCAGTCGGACCCTCAACTAAAAGGAGTTTATCAGCTTCTAAGGCATTAATGATATCTAATCCTGACTCGCTTCCCAGATTAGCAAGTATCTTAATATGTTTACTAGGTTGTAGACCGATTTTTTTACTCATTGAGGAATCGTTTATAATAGGACTGTACACTTTATTAATATCTTTTTCTAAATAAAATAAATGTTCTGGTTTAGAACTTCGAATAAGACTTTCATTGTGGGTAGTTAAAAATATTTGTGATTTATTGGCATGATTATTTAGAATATTAATTAATCTTTTTTGAATATCGCGATGAATATGAGAGTCTGGCTCATCTAATAAAACGATTTGTAACTCACTATCTTCTTCATAAAGGCTAAGAAGTAATTCAATAATTTGGATTGTTCCGCTCCCAACTAATGAAATGTCTTTCTCAATATCTCTTCCTCCTAATCGGATTGTTACGATTAAAGTTGGTTCCTTTGTCTCGTCACCAATAAAATTGAATGAGATTTTATCCTGTTTATTATATAAGATGTAAGATAAATCATCTATAAAACTCGAAAATTTTATGGAATCTTTTTTCAATTGATATAGTCTATTTCTCAAAATTGAAATAGATTCTCGACATTTAATTCTCTTTTTTATTTTAGGAATAGTTTCGAACTCTTCATATGGAATAAGATTATTAACGGGAGAGGCATAAATAACATCAATTGGGTTAGGAAATTTTAAAAAGAATGTATTGAAAAGCTTAAAGTCAAAATCTTTATAATTTTCTAAGGCGATTCGATAGTTAGTCCCACCATTACTTTTTTGTATAATAAATCCGATTATTAAATGGTTATTATTGCTTTGTATTGTAGCACGTAAAAGGATTTTCTTGTTGGTATCAAGATTATAAAATAAATCTTGAAAATTTGGGCTGCGAACAGAAATAATCTCATTATAATTAATTAATGAAGGATTGGAATCGCCTAGTTTATAGTCTCCCTTATCAATATTGATGTTTTTTATTGCTTTCTGTGATTGCTTAATTAAAAGGTTAAAACATTCCGCCCATAAAGCGACTGACTCTAGTACCGTAGTTTTACCAACATTATTTGATCCAGTAAATATATTAAGATCATTATTTAGATTTATAGTAACTTTCTCAAGCGATTTAAAATTTTCAATTAAAAATTTTTTGATGTACATAGATTTCTCCTTAATAATTTAGTTTTATTATTAATAATGATAAAATATTTTAATTATATCATTTATCCTCTTTTTTGTATACTGTTATAAATTTTATTTAATATTATGGCGCTAGTATAGTTTTATAGAAACGATTAGGTTAAGTCGTTACAATAGCCTTAATGCAAGAATGTATCGAGATGAAAAAATATAATGCCGAATTTAAAGCAATGATTGTTGAATTGTATAAAATAAAAGGTTATATTGACCTAAATGGATATTAGCTGTAATAACTACATTTATAAACATATATTATTTCCTTGAATCATTACTCAGGAGGTAATATACATGTCGAATGTCGCAAAACGAATTAATATTGTATCCATTAAAATGGTCAAGGAGTCTAGCTTCCTTTATCAAACATGTCAAATCTTATCACCTAGTGATGCCTATGAAATGATTAAAGAACAACTAGAAGGAGTAGATCGGGAGCAATTCATTATTGCTTGTTTGAATGCTAAAAATGAACCAAATAATATTTCAGTGGTATCAGTTGGAACACTCAATAAAGCTATCATCCATCCAAGAGAAGTATTTAAAACAGCCATCCTATCGAATGCTTCTAGTATCATGGCATTTCATAATCATCCTTCAGGAGATGCAACACCATCAGATCAAGATATTCAATTAACCCATCGTTTAGTTGAAGCAGGTGAATTATTAGGAATCAAATTACTGGACCATCTCATTATTGGAGATGGTTCTTTTACATCATTAAAAGAAAAGGGATATTTATAGAGGGCTAAGTCATGAATTAAGTTGCTTAGCTCTTTTCTATGTTCCGAATTAAGAAGGAGAGTATGATGAGTCGTAAAATAACCGTCTGTATAACGGAAACATTAGAACGGTTGATTGAAGTCGATATTGATGAAATGGATGGTGATGCAGTTGAATCTATTAGAAGACAATATCTTGATGAAGAAATCGTCTTAGATGCTGATGATTTAGTTCAGACAGAATTTGAAATCATGAAATAACATCATTGACATCATCCTACAAAATATTCCATAATAGAAATGCAACTAGATTTATGGAGGTGGATAAGATGTTTGGTGTTTATTATGAAGAAGATGAAGATGAGTGACGTTGTGACTCAGAATTAAAAAATTAAAGATGGATTAATAGGGGACCAAGTGAACTTTTGTTTGCTTGGTCCTTTTTATTTCTCTTTATAGAAGGAGAAGGTTGAAATGTTAAAGTGGATCAATGTAAAGGAGTTTTTTCCAGTAGAGCTAGATGAATCCAAGTCAATCGGAATGATGAGATTAGACTGGTCAGGATCAAGGAGAGATGAAGTTTGCAATAAGTGGTTACCATCACAACAGTTCGATGATGTTGTAGATAAATACAGTATATCTATCCCAGCATTACAAGTTTTAATCAATGAGTTAATCTTTGAGCAGTTAGAGGTATTTAGTAAAGTTATTGATCGATGTAGAGGAGAGGGATATCGTTATGAACAACTATTCAAAGTTGAAACCACTGATTTCAATTTCTATCTTCGATTGAAACCTGTAAAAGATGAATATAGTTATCTCTTTATTTATCATCGTTAAACAAATAAAGGAGGTTTGAAAATGGCAATCGTAAATAGAATGAGTCTAAGAACAGAAGTCGTATACAGTGATGATATGGAGCATCGTTATATCATAAGGAAAGAGTGGGATAAAAATAAACCCAAAGCAACCATTATTATGATTAATCCATCAAGTGCTAATGAAGTAGAGATCGATCATACCACGATGAATGTCATTAATAATCTAAATCGGTTAGATTATGGAGCAGTCGATATCACAAATCTCTTTTCTTTAATTTGTCCCAAGATTAGTTATAGGAAAGAAATTACTGAATTAGTGGAGGAAGAGAATGATGTCTATATTGAAAAGTCATGTTTAAAGTCAGATATTGTGATTATCGCATGGGGGTCGATAGGAGAAGGGAGTAAGAAAATAACAGGAAGACAAGAAGCGTTATTGGAAAAACTAAAACCATTTCAAGATAAGATGTATGTGATTTGTGATCTCTATCGCAATATCCCCATGCATCCATTGTGTCCACGTATTAAGAATGAGTGGCGATTAGTCAAGATGTATGAAGCGGCTTAGTTAATTAAAGATAACTAACCGTAAGTATTAACAATTAATCATAATTAATATCGATGATGAGTAGACCTAGCCTTCTAAGGCTAGGTCTTTTCCATATAGGAACAAAGAAAGGATGAAGTGGGTCATGAAAATTTGGAAGTTAGAGCAGTTAAAGCAACAAACACACATAGATGAGAGGGTACTAACCAAAGCAGAAGAGATACTTAAAGTCTTAAATGTTCATTACGGTGATGAACGATTAGTCACTGATTTAGGTGGCTATATTCTGTTAGCAGAAGAGGAAATCAATGATTTCATTAACCAATATCCAACATTAATTCCTGAATATATCGAACCTTTTGAAGGCCATGATTTAAAGCAGTATGTGGAAGTGTTGTTTATGTTATCCAGTGATGATCATGTGGTGATCTATCTGTTAGAAGAAACATTATATCAAATGCATCCAATATTAGTTCAACGTTATGAATCATTAGAGGGAGGTCAGTAGGATGATTTATTGGTTAAAAGTGATAACGGTAGTCTTAGAGCTCGTCATGGAAGGGTTGAGTCAAATGGAAGCCATTGATCGGATAGCTGATCGATTAGGACTCGATCCCGAAGATATCAAACGCTGGATGTAAACGAATAAGGAGGAATAAAACATGCAACGATAACTAACACGTGGAATCAATGAACAAATTCCAATCGATATTCAACTTTTCTGTTGGCAATGTTACGATACAGTTAAAGCAACAGGAAACTATGACTACCTACAGGTGTTTGAATTGAAGATATTAGATGAGCAGACCCAACAAGTTGAACATAGACAGGAAGTACCTGAATACAAACAAATCTATCATTTGAAGTCAAGGAATCCAATTGATCAAAAAATCTTCATTATAGATGAAGGCGAATATGCCACGATGTTGTTAGCAGAAGAATATTAATTCAAAAAAGACATAGCCTATCTTATTTAATTTAGAATTTCATTAATGAATTTAAATCATTTATTCATTAATAAAATTCCATTAAAACAATAGGTCTATGTCTTTTTTTTTCCCTCTCGCCCTATAGGAATCAAAACGGAGGGAGATAAAAAGGGAGTATAGAAACTAAGTGAAATCAGTAAAAAATAAATAAATTCCCTGTTTCCCTTTAGAAATAAAAAAATAAATAAAAGATCAAATCAAATCTAATGAATAGAAATAAGATTGACATCAAAAAAAGGAGGGAAATAGGGAAAGTCCTTCACAAAGTAAGTAAAATCAAGAAAAAAAGTCTCCCTAATCCAAAGGGAGACTCAAAAGATGTAAAGGGAAGAGGGAATTCTATTCCGGGAGGATATGAAATAGCTTAACACGTTTATGCGATTTAGTTGGATCACATTCACTAATTGTAGTCAGTAGCTCATAGAATAGATTCAAAGAATTATTCTTATTGATTAAGAAACAAAGTGTTTGATTAGATTCGGTAACATCGAAGAAATAACGTTCTAATGGATAGTTTTGAGTCTCCTCCATATATAAATTATTCACCTGATTTAAGTATTCTTTAAGTAACTCTTTGAATTGTGATATTCTTTCAGATTCAATATCTGGTTTTAGTCGTAAGTATATATGAACTAAAGATAAAGGTATAAAGTTTTTTTGTTTTACTTTTCGGTAACAAACTGGTTCAAATATATCAAAGTCTTTTATTAGCTTAGATAGCTGTAGAGAGGTTTGTTGAGCCTCTTTCATCCCTCTTAATACATAGTAATGACCATTATATTCAATACCAGCTAAATCTAGATCACGTCGGATAGATGCATCTGATAAATGATGTAAACCAAATTCACCAAAGACAGATTTGATATCTGCAAATACAATCCCCTCTTCTTCACCGATTGAATTCAGGATTAGATTAATAAGGGTCTGACGAACTTTCTTCATTGTCTCTTTTTGTCTTCTTTTACGTTTAATGTTTTCCTCTGTAAGCATAAAATAACCTCGTTTCTAAAAAGAATAAATTTCCAAAATATCCATTTTATAGTAGTTAAGTGAGTAAAAAAATAGGTATAAATTCAAACCGTAGCCTGCTAGCCCGGCACTAAAAACATCATCAATAAAATATCATAATTTTAACATAAAGGTCAATAAAATTAGTTATTATTAGAGTTTTTGTGGAATTGACCACAATAAAATCTTGCAATATACTTCTAATTGTTCCGGAACAAGTTTGTTTTAGAGGTGATTGAAATGTGTGTAAGTTATTTAAATGAAGCTTTAAATGAAGAAAAGATTAATGAATTAATAAGTACAGGACCTTGTTATTATAATGAAGTTCCTGATAGATATAACGGTACTGTAAAACAAGTTGAATTTTATATTGATTATTCAAAGAATGTACCAGTAAGTATGATTCAAATTGAATGTGATGATTTATTGGATGAAGTAAAAAGACATCCGCTTGTGGTTTATTTAGATAGATTAAATCAGTATAGTCAAAAAATACTGAATAACTTGGAAATCACATTTGAGCAACCACTTGTTCCACAGTTTAAACGTTTAGTTGGCAGTGAGTTAATCTTTGAAGTTATTTGGTTTGATGAGAAGCAAAGCTTTATTTCGAATGCCCGATTAATGAAGCAAGATGGTAGATTCACTAATCAGGTAGTGGCTCACTTAGGAAAGTTAGATGAACCTATTATATTAGATAAAGCAGATTGCGATTTATTAGATCCCAATTCTAAGGTTAATCAATTAGAAGCAATGAGAGTAGAGGATTACGTGGATGATTGGAATGAGTTAGATGAATCTTATTATGCTAAAGTTGCTAATCAATTGTTTTAGGAGTGAGATATTATGACACAGATTAAAAAGAAATCACAAATCAATCCAGTAAAAGCTAAAAATATTCCATTTCCCGAGTATGTTTATAGTAGAAATGGAGTGTTTAGAGAAGAGAAAGATCAAAAGGATAATAAAAAGGTTAAGTATATACGAATCTCTGATTACATTGACATCAAAGAACAGTCATTAAACCTTGAAAGTAATGAGCATCTGATTACTCTCGAATACGCTCCTCCTGGTGGCCAAGCTATTAAGGAAAGAATGGTGTTAGGGCATGAAATTTCTGATACCGCAAAAATTGGAGATTTAGCTAAGTATGGAGTAGATATCCATACTTATAATAAAACAGATATCTTAAAGCATTTACAAAACCGTAAGGTTGCTGTGCCATGCCTAAGTCAACATTCTGGTTTAGGATTCAGTTTAGTTCAGAATGAGATGGTTTTTAAGCATTATCAACTCATTAGTTTAGGTAAAGAGAAGGTTTCTCATTACAATGGTGAATTAAATATCGAGCCTAAGGGATCTTATCAAGCATGGAATCGCTTAATTAAGGAGGAAGTTCAAGGGTATACTCCTCTTGAACTCGCAGTAGTCATGGGATTGGCTTCTGCAACCATTGGCTTTAGCTCAAAAGACTTATCTGTTGAAAACTTAGTTGTGAATCTAGTAAATGATAGTTCTACTGGTAAGACAACAGCCTGCCAATTGGCTGCTTCGGTGTTTGGCTCACCTATCTTGAAAGATAATGGTCTAGTCATGAGTTGGAATTCGACATTTAATGCGTTACAAAACAAAGTAGCAGGTAACACAGGGGTTATTGTTGTCTTTGATGAAGCCAGTATGGCTAGAAATGATGATTTTACTAAGGTGATCTATTCTTTAGCAGAAGGGAAAGAAACTGCTCGAATGCAGAAGGATGGAGTAGTTAAGCAATCAAAGGTGTGGAATACGCTGATTATTTCTACTGGGGAGAAATCTTTGTTTGAAGCCTCAAATAATAATTCAGGTTTAAAAGTACGATTGATTGAGTTGAGTCATATTGTATGGACACAATCAGCAGAAAACTCTGAAAAGATAAAGCAAATTATATCTAATCATTATGGTTTTGCGGGCCCTATGTATGCTGAAGAGCTTCTGAAACGTGGTAAAGAGGATATTATAGAAGGAATATTACACTGGAGAAATGAAATTCGATATAAATTACCAACTAGTGATTTCACAGATCGTATTGCCATGAAATTAGCTGTTTTAATGCTGACTGCTGAAATCGCTAATGATTTATTTCAATGGAATTTTGATTTAGATGCGATAGGATCTTTATTAATTAAAAATGAAGCTGAAAAGCTAAGAGAATCTGATTTAGGAGAAACAGCATTCGAACGATTGATGTCGTATATTTCAATTAAAATGGATCATTTTGATGTTGATCGTCAAAATGATCCTACCGAGTATGTAGCGGCTACTCGTGATTTATGGGGAAAAATTGTCTATGTTTCAGTGAAGGATAGTCGAAGATTTAAGCAGCCTATTAAAGAAATTATGATTAACCGTGAGATCATTGATACCATTCTAAAAAATTTGAATTATGAATCGCCCCAAGTAGTAATTAGACAATGGAAGGATAAGGGTTGGCTAAATTGTGAGCAAGGGAAGACGTATCGGAAACGAAAAATAAATGGCATATCTGCTAATTATATAGTTTTCGATACCAGTAAACTTCCAAATGAGGATGATTTTATTGACGTCAATCAACTATTAAGCAATGGTCAAGTAGAAGAGGCATTAAAGCAAAATCGGATATTCAAAGGAGATTTTACTTTTAAAACCTCAAAAGAAATAAAGCAACAAATGAAAAAAGACAGACGCATGAATGAAGCTAAATACAGAAGTGCTTAATCATCACAATATTTTTAAATCGAATATTTAGGAGGAGTATGAAATGACAATTAACAGAGGTATGCGACGTAGAACTACTCGAGAGAATGAGGGAAATAAACGAAAAAGAAGTGAGTGTATTTCAGAAATAGATGAAGTGGTATTAGATGATAATCATTCTGCAGAAAGTGTTCAAGTTGAAGAAAGTGAAGATGATTTAGATTTTGGCTATGATGAATTTTATTTTTTAGATAATTTAGATGTGGAAGACTCGGGGCTACCTGAAGAAGATTTAGATGAAGATGAAGACTTGGATTTACCTGAGGAAGATTTAGATGAAGATAAAGATAAAGACTTGGATCTACCCGAAGAAGATTTAGATGAAGATGAAGACTTGGATCTACTCGAAGAAGATTTTGACGTAGAAGAAGAGTTAGGGCTACCTGAAGAAGACATAATTAATCAATTCAAGCCTTGTAATGTTCCGAATAAGACAAGACAAGTTACTGCAACAGGTAGTGGACTTACCATTGTAAAAGCTAATACTGGAAATCGTATTGTTTTGAATCATTCCATTGTTAAAGCTCTTGGAATAACGACAGATATTCAATTTGGGTATTCGGAATCGAGTTCACAAATAATGATTGGTAAAGATTTACCTAATGACTTTGCGAAGTACAATGTAAAGCTTCAAAAAAATCAAAGTGCGATTGTATACAATAAAAACTTAGTTGCCGCCATTATTTCTAATTTTGGGCTAGATTTTACTAACTGTACGTCACAAACATTTGCTTCATGGAAAGCAGTAACACAGAATGATTTCGAAATCGTTTTAGTAGATATTTGCTAGGGAGGAAATTAGAATGCAGTCAGTAGAGTATCAAAAGATAGATTTAAAAAATCAACGAGATGTCGTATTAGATATTGATTTAGAGTTTTTAATTGATGACTTTAGTAAGTGGATGATTGAGTATATAACTCAATCATCTCAATTAATTACAAATAATTAATAAAAAAGAGGGCTCATCACCATCTTTGGTAGGTGACAATTATTCTAAGATGTGTATTGCTAATTCCATAGCTGAATTTTATAACACAAAAGATAGAATACTTAGATGACTTTAAATAAACGGTTAATCAACAACCATTTTAAGTGATAACCCAAAAAGAGAGGACGAAGTTTCATGGTTAGAAAGAATGAGAATATACAGAAAGATAAATCATTTGCGTTAGAGGAGTATGAGTCAATTGAGCGTCGAGGAAATATCAATTCTTATGCTTATCAGAAAATTGACGTTTCTAGAAGTGAGCGTCAATTCAGGTATGCTACCAGTGCCGGACATTTGTTTGAATTACAGTGGGATAAAATTAAAGAATGGAGTGCTTTTGGTGAATTGTTTACTTTTCAATTTGCTGCTGAAATAAAATTTACAGATTTGTATAAAGCTTACGCAGACAGTTGGAATGGGATGGACCCTAATAATGTCCATGATCATTGTATTAATTGTCTTGATTACGAATTTAGAAAAAATAATGTTTCGTTTGCAGAAGTAAAATGGGAAAAAGAATATCTTTATTTTTTATGGAAACCGAATGGACCTAAATATATTAAAGATAAACTACATTTATATAGCATCTTTCATGAGTTTTTAATGAGTCTAGAAAAGTTAAATATTGGGGCATTAACTTATAGTGAAAAATATACTTTTATTAAAGTATATAGACCTGACTTTTTATCTTGGAATGAAGCAGAATTTCAATCCTTTGAAATACAACCAATGCACAGAACTCAGAAACATAATGAAGCATCATACAGTTATATAGATGATAATGGAGCGATTACATCGTGTCGTATCGTGTCCGTAGAAGACGCTATATAAAATAGACTAACTCAAAAATGTTATTAATCGAAATTGCTACAAGTTAGCTAGTAATTTTCGGTTATAACCAATCAAAAATGAGAAGCTTAAATGCCTATTTAAAAGAGCATAATACTGTCTGGTTATATAGGGGGTGAGTGGAATCGTTTCGGATGTTATAGAGCTTTAAAATGCGTTTTAAATGGAGAATAAAATTAATATTATTATAGTGATCAATGTTTATAGGGAGGTAAATATAATGGCAATAATAAGAGCAGTCAGTTATAGTAGATTTAGTAGTCATAATCAGCGTATCGAATCCATTGCAGGACAACAACGAGCGATCTATAAGTACATTGCAGAGAAACAATATACTCCTGTTGGAGATTACGTGGATGAAGCCCTTACCGGGACGAATATCCAACGTCCAGGATTCCAAAGTATGTTAGACGATGCTCAAAAAGGAATTTTCGATGTAGTCGTTGTGCATAAAATGGATAGATTTTCCAGAGATGTATTTGATGCCTTATCTGTGCAAAGAGAATTAGAAAAATATAATGTTAAAATTGAATCTGTTATTGAACGATTTGAAGATACCCCAGAAGGGAATTTATCTAAATTTATCCAGCTTGGGATTGGACAATATTATTCTCAAAATTTAGCTCGAGAGGTCGTAAAAGGTTTGAAAGAGAACGCTTATAAAGCGATGCATAATGGAGGAATTCCACCATATGGATTTGATGTAGACCCTGAAACGAAGCGATATATCATCAATGAACATGAAGCAAGTGGAATTAGAATTATGTTTGAAAAAATCGTGCAAGGATGGAGCTATCGTGAATTGGCAGAGTATCTCAATTTATTAGGTTATCGGACTAAAATAGGGAATAAATTTAGTGCAAATTCATCCTTTTATGACTTGCTTACCAATCCTAAGTACAAGGGCGAGTATGTATTTAATAGAACCGTATCGAAACCAAAGCAAATCGGTATGAAAAGATCTCATCGTAAGAATAAGAATGAAGAAGAAATCATACGTATTCCTAATGGAGTACCTGCTATTGTAGACGAAGAAACCTTTGAACTTGTTCAAAAGTTGTTGAAGCAACGTCGTCGTTCTAAAGGCCAACATAAAGCCAAGGAAGTCTACCTATTAACGGGGTTAGTTGAATGTGCTGAATGTGGATCAGCCTATCATGGAAGTAGTCGAATCGGTGGAAGAAACAAAAGTAAATATGTGTCGTATCGTTGTAGTAAACGAAAGAAATTAGAAAATCCTTGTAAGTGTAAGGAGATAAATAAGACCTTATTAGATGAGTTTGTGGTTAATCAATTATATACGACGTTGTTAAATCAAACGAACCTTGAACAGTTGCTTGAATCGGTCAATATTAAATTGAAACAGAAATACAAGGATATGGATCAAGATTTACCCCAACTACAGAAACAGTTAGATAAAGTGAATCAAAAGATTTCAAACCTTGTTCAAGCGATTGCGATGGGAGGGCTAGGTAGCCTAGAGACGATCACCCAGGAAATCCAACGATTAGAACATGATAAAGTTAAGCTAACAGAGCTAGTCCAAGAAAACCAAGTCAAGAAAGAATCATTAACCTTAACATTGGATCAACTGAAACAAGTGTTAGATGAATCAAAGGAATACATGTTATCCAAGCATGATGATATGGTGAAATATATTCTATCACGCTTTATTCATAAAATAATTATAGGGAACGAAACCGTCATAGTTCATTACAACTATGGCGGTTTTTATTATGACTTTAAAAGTATTGTCTTGCTTGAATCGGTTACTTATCAAAGAGATGACGTGTATATGAATTCAGCTTTAAAGGAGGTGATATAGATTTAATTAAGTTAATTAGAAAGGAGGGAAATCTATTCATAAGGAAATTATTCTATATGAACGGGTACAGGCAGAATATGATTGTTTTATAGAGGAGCTACTGGCATTGAATCAAGAACAACAAAGTTCTAGGATTCATGAGTTAAGGATCAAGACAGTAGTATTAGAGTTGATTGTTAATGAAATGTACACAGATAGTGAATTAGAGTGTCTTCTGTTACAAGATGAACCATTAAGGATACTGTATGAAATGTTTATAAAATTTATTTAAAAAAAGCAAGATCTACACGTTAGGACGTAAATCTTGCTTTTTATTTATCTTCAATTGTAATGATGTCTCGAATATCTTCAATATTTAAAGCATCAGCAATTTTCTCGATGTGACTAAAATTAATGTTTTGCCGTTTTTGATTTGCTAATTCACTTAGAGCGGCATGACGAATATCTGTTAATCGAGATAATTCACGTAGAGATATATTCTCTTGCTGGAGTAATTCATTAATTTTCACAATGACTTTTTTAGACATTTCTTGAAATACCTACCTTTAATGGAATTGACTACTTCAAGAAAAATATCATATAATGGAAAATAAAGTGGTACGCTAAAGCGTAACAAAGAGGGTGATGAATTTTTAAAAAATATATTAAATAAATATTAAACCGTCAAAAAATGTCGGAATTAGAAACTATAATAAATGGTAAGGTGTTATTTAAACCTAGTTATACCATGAACAAGGAGAGAAAAGATGAGTGTAGTTTTATTTATTTTATCTTTAGTAGTAGGGTGGATTGTTTTTCAAAAGTATCGTTCAATGTTCGGAGTTATTTACTTCGGTCACAAAAGAATGTTTTTTGATTATGTTATTGCGTGTTTTATCGTTTATTTAATCTTAGCCTTATTATTTGCCTTATTAGTAGTGGTTTTAAAATCTTTACTGATTGGGGCAGTTATAGCAGGAATTGTATTTCTAGTTATTTTTATTTTAGAGAAATTATTAGGAGATAAAATGCCATTCGGCATCAAAGATAGAGCCGTTCATTTTGGATTAATAGGGGTCTGTGTCCTATCTGCTATAGGTTACGGAGTTTATTTCTTCACTAATGACGATGAAGAGATTAACCAATCTGTTACTACAGAAGTGGAAACACAAGATTCTGGATCAGATATTATTACCATAGGTTCCAATAATTATTTTGATGAAGTTAAAGAATCAGATGAACAAGATACTAGTTTAGGGAAGTATACGGGGGTTGAATTTGTCACCCAGTACAATGACGTGACCGAGATTAATGTGATGACAGAAAATCGTTTATTAGTTAAAGTCGGAGATACCTATTCAATCTATGATGGGGATTTTAATGAACTCCAATCAGTAGGTGATATAGCAATTGAAGAGATGACGAATGAATATATTTTTTATTCACAACAATTATTTCAAGATGGTAGCTTTATAAAAGGTTATGGAATATTGAATCAAGATGGAGATGTGGTTGAAGCACCTGTACCGGGGAATGAATATTCAGAAATAAAAGCGAAGTATCAGACATTTACTCAAAATAGTTCTAATGGTGCTTCAAGTGTAGATACTTTATATGATCCCAATACAGGTCTAGTTGGATTACAACTAACTCATAAAAGTGAAGATGGGTATATAATCGAACAGGAACTGCTTGTTCAGCCGGTATATTCAGCGATTCAAATAAATAATTCAACACAACAAGAATATGCCTTTAAAAGTACAGATGGAAAATGGGGGATTCTAAATGCCAATGGAGACATTATTTTAGAACCTAAGTATAGTTCCATTGAATACAACAGTGCCATTTGGGACTCTAGTGATCCATATTTCATTATTTATAATGATAAAGGAGAGAAGGGAATATTCACTCATAACGGATGGTTATTTGAACCACAAATTCCATATGAAAATCAAATGCAAACTTTAAATGAATATGTAATGGTTGCGGATGGATTTAATACAACTGTTTATAACGAAGTAGGAGCAGTGGTTAAGAACTTAGATGGTGTGTACCAATTCACAGAAGTAAAACCTTTAGGAGAAGGAGTATTTGACAACTTCTATGCCGTTTGTGATACCTTTGGGGAGTGCGGAATTATGGACATGGAATTTGAATGGATATTTGAATCTGCTACAGGTAGCAATGTATACGTCTTAGAAAATGGAATTTTTGTTTCTATATCAAATTCAATTCATGAGAAAAAGCTTAAGTTTCTTAATGAAGATGGAAGTTTGATTGAAGAATTATCAATTGTGATTAGTCCATCTATTAGTGATGGATTCTTTGGAGTTAGCCAAGGAGGAGAAGTTTTTATTTTCGGAAATACAGTGTATAAATTCAAATTAAATCCTAATTATGAGGGGAATAGTGAATTAGTTAAGAAAGAAGAACCAGCTAATATGACGATAGAAGAAGAATTTACATTTGATACTGCCATCGATTATGCGAAGAAGCAGTATGGTGAGGATGAGGATACAATCTACTCAATAGAGGATGGAATATTCTATGATGAAAATAATGGATTAGGCTATTGTGTGATTTCATTACATTCGAAATCAATGCAAGAAGCAGGAGGATCTGGGTTCTTATTACGAGTAACAGTTTATGAGGATGGAAGAATTGTAGAGCAATAGGAGGGGGATTTAAATGAAAAGAGTTGTTATCTGTCTGTTAATATTACTCATAGGAGTGATAGGATGTGACAGTAAGCAAGTCCCATCTACTCATACAAATCAACAAACGTATGAGGTGATCGTTCAATTAAATCGAGAAGGAGCTTGGGGAGGAGCCTTTTTAGATTATAATGTATTTATTAACGACCATAAAGTTGGGCAAATTTCTAATTCAGATATGGTCAATTATCGAATGAATCTACCAGAAGGTGAATACACGATTTATGTTAAGTATGGTCTCCGTAGCAAGAAGTTAAAGTTTTATGTAGATGAAAATCATACGAACTTTAAATTTAGTTGTAAAACAAAAAGTATATTAGGTATCGATATTTGGGAGGATTATTCAGAATAGAAATTATTTAATAGAAGTGCCATCAAGAGTTAATTCTTGATGGCTTATTTTTTTGGAGCTGAATAACATGAATCAGCGGATCATCCTATATGAACGAGTACAAGAAGAATATGATCAATTCCTCCAAGAACTGTTACAATTAGATGAAGAATCAATAGCAGATCGATTACATGAATTGATAGTGAAAACCATGATCCTAGATTTAATTGTTGAAGAAATGTATACTGAAGATGAATTGAATTATTTACTACAACAGGAGGAATCTTTGAATATAGTATATAAAATAATGAACGAATGTTTGTTGTTATGATGAATATTTGTTATACTATTAATATACAATAAATGGAAAGTGGTGGATGTTAATGTTTCGTACACTCGTATATTTTAATCATAAAAGAGTGATGGAGTATAAATCTTTAATTGAGAGAAAAAAATTAATAGAATTTAAAAATGCAACGGTAATTACAGAGAATGGATTTAAAGGAGCAATACCATTTTTCTCAGGTGAAACAGGAGGGAAAAGTGAATTAAACGGCGATATTTTTAATAATTATTTATTGGATTGTGAAGAGTTCGAGAATGCCTTACAAGAAAGAGATGATTATTTTGATTTATTAAATTGTGATGCTGATACTAATACGATACCCAGTTCAACAATAATTCGCTTTACAGGAACATTTAATATACCAGAAGAGTTTCATATGCTAGATATGTTAAATAAATTTAAACCGTTTTTAGTAAATAGCATTCAAGCGAATTCAACAGAGGAAAGTGAAGCTCTCAAATGCCTTTTAGGGAAAGATAGTACAAAAGTGCCACTATTGATTGAGACAGAAGATTTATTTGATGGGAGAATTTGTTTTTCAAAGGTAAATTCTAATAATTTTTGTTGTGATATCGAAAGCTTAGATGAGTTTGAGAATGAAGAGGTAACTGTGCTAGCTAAATTTGTTTCAAAGAAGAGTGTCAATGGAAAGTCAGTTATTGTATTTGATGTACTGAAAGACTTATTCTCCCTAAATAGAGCTCTCAGAAGACAATTCGAATTACAATCAGATCCAAATATAAAAAATATTACATTAGATGAAGATTATGTACAATTAGAAGTTCTAGCAATATATCAATAAGAACGATTTGTTATAGGAGAATGTTATGAGTAATAAGTGGATGATAGAAAAAGCTAAGTTGGAAATAAGGTACACATTAGAAAGGTCTAACAATGATAGTCTTATAACCCATAGAGGTGTTGCAGGGAGTGGGAGAGAAGAATATCTAGCAGAGTTATTAGAAAAATATCTTAATAAAAATTATGAAATTACTGGTGGATTAATCATAAATAGCAGTGGATTGCAATCAAATGAAACAGATTTAATTATTTATAATACTAATATTTTACCTCCTATGTATATAGATAAAGTACATCACATAGTTCCTATAGAATCTGTAGTATATGCTTTTGAGGTGAAAACAAAGTTGACTAGTACTGAACTGCAGACAACTGTACAGAAGTTTATTAATTTACAATCAATGGGATATACTAATATGACAGTTTGTTTTGCGTATAATACAGATATTAAAGGTAATGAGCTTCAAAGATATATAAGTCTTGATAATAAATTTTTATTAAATCCTCCCATAAAATGCCTCTGTGTAGTAGGAAAAGGTTATTACTTTTTTGATTGTAGGATAATAGGCAATAATCTCAAATATTGTAGATGGGTTGGAATCGAATCAGATGGTGAAAATAAAGAAGTCGTTTGTTTATTAGCTGGGATAGGCAATACTTTGAATCCATTGGCAGAGTTAGGACGATATTTGTTTGAATCAGGAGATTTTGATTATTTTTATCAAGCAATTTTTGATGAAAATAATAATCTGATAGAAAGAAGTGAAGAAAATAGACCACTGATTTAATATAATTTTTAAAATGTAAAATAAAAAAGATTAATCTCAATTTAGTAGTAATCTACTAGACTCAGATTAATCTTTTTATTTTGATTCAATTTCCTGTAACAGTTGCGGACGTGTATTTCATGGTGGAGATGGGGCGTTCCGGTTAGTATACACGTCCAATATATTTAAAATATGGGTTTACATACAATAATTACATTAAGTGTTAGCTTATGATAACACTTAAATTGGGAATATTAATCTTGTCATGTTAAAGTATAATAGAAATAGCTAAATTAACAAACATCGCCAAATGCTACAATTAATTTAGTTACTTAAATTGCTTTTACATGGGGTAAAATAAAATCATACTTTTTAAATAAAATTGCGGCTCATCACCAAAATTGGTTCTTGATTTTTAAAAAATATTTTCTCATCTAAAATGATGTTCAAATTACACGGAAAATAGCTAATTTTAAAACTTAAATTAATAGTTTTAATAGAAAGAAATTGTCAAGCACCATTTCTGGTGAAGACTCAAAATTGCAGATGATTTTTTCTTTTCCCTCATGCAACCCCCCGGGGGGTACAGATATAATATTGACGAGTTCTAAAATATTATACATACATGATAATATTTTATTAGAGGTGAATATTTTGATTCATTTTAATGCACTCACATTATCAGATATTGGTTATAATGTTGACCAACCAGTACCTGACGTAATTGTAAATGATTTATTGAAACAACTCAATTCTATTAGTGGTATTACTTGTTATAAGGACACTTTGATAGAGTTAGATAAAAAGATTTATGAAGTTTTAAAATCTAGGGGTTTTGTGTGGGATCAACGGGATGTTTTTCATGCTTGTCGTTTATGGAAAAACGAGGGGTTTAAGCACAGTGTGGATTTCTATAATGAAACACTTAAAATTGCAATTGAAGTGGAGAAATCTGAAGTTAAACGAATTCATCATGATATTTTAAAATTATTAAATGGATCAATGACTTTTATTCCTAAAGTTAAATATGGTGTTTTAATTTATCCCGAATATACCATTGTTAGTCGGAAACCACGGAACTTCCATAAGGTAGTGATGAATGATATGAATTTTTATTTTAGAAAAGTATTAGAGGGGACAGGGCTTAAAGACGTTATTTTAATTCGATACATTATTTCTTAATTAGACGATTCTATATTATGATTCAACAAGATTGAGCAGTATATTGAATGAGTTGATTAGTAAGAACAATATGAGAGAGATTGTGTTGAATGATTAGAGTTATAAATCTAATATAATGAACCTTATATTGAATAAAAAAGATTAAAGCTTTCGGGTTTTAATCTTTTTTTGTGATATTATTAAACTTCTTTTATTCCAGTGTTAAGATTTGTTTTTAAGCTTCATTCTAACATCATCAACTGTTATTTCTTCTTTTTTATAATGAACATAACCATGACACGTTGGACAGAGTGTTACAAGTTCATCGAAATTCACCTTTCTAGATCCTGTAGACTTATGTAATGGGCTATTATGGTGAACATGTAGCGTATTTTTAAATAACTCAATTGGTTTCAGACCACAACATTGACAGGTATAGTTGTCACGTTCTATAACATATTTCCTTGCGTCAGAGTTACGTTGTCTTGTTGTAATGGTACGTGTTTGTTTTTTACCTTCATACAATTCGATTTCATCATTCAATTCTGCTTCAATATCTTCATCTATATTAAATTTAATTTCTTTTATATTTTCCCTATATATGGAAGTTAGTTTTTTATCATCTATTCTCGGTAATTCATATCCATGAACACACTCAAATGCATCTCTAACAATGCCGTAAATATTAGAAACCTCGGTCTTACCTTTTCCTTTTTCCTCACACTTCTTTTTAATTATTTCTTTTTGGGCTAAAGCAGTTTTCTCATCAATCGTCACTTCCTCTAAATTAATCTCATAAACTTCTGTTGCAAGTCTAATAGAATTTCTTTTACTTTTTTTTGAGCTTTGTTTCAGTTCATTTGAATTTTCAACTTCTTTTAACAGTTTCTCTTTTAAACTCATCAGCTATATTCCACCTTTTTCATCTCATACCTTGTTGATTAACTATATTATACCATTTAGATGTGTGTTTATATAAAGTAGTTGAAAATTTTATTGAATTGGTAAGTTTAATAATCTACTTATATGGCCAATTATGTGGGATATAAATGGCATTAAATTCATATAACCCTAATTATATTGAGTGTTAATGAGGGAAGTTAGCCATTTAGGTTAACTTCCTTTTTATTATATAACTTAGACTATTTCACAGATAAGTATCTTATTTGTTTGGTAATTTACCGTATCAATTACTTAGAAAAAATATTATAACCTATTCATTGTTTATAATTGTAATTTTTTGTAAAATGTTATTGTGAGTAAATAAAGAGAATGAAATTGGGTGACAGTATGTTTTTAACAGTGGGAGATAAAACTAAGTTATGCCGTAAGAAGTATCATTTAAAGCAAGCTATTTTTGAAAGTTATGGAATTACACAATATTATTTAAGTTTAATAGAAAATAATAAACGCAATCCATCTGATGAGATGGTTGAAAGTATCTATAAAGCATTAGTTGATTTAACTGACGGAAAAGTTTGTTTAGACTATTCTTATACAGAGTTTAAGAAAAGTCTCTATACTCAAGCAAAAGAATGGCTAAATCAACAGTATAAGATAAGAGGAATATATGATGAGGATTTATTTGAGGTAGCTAAAGAGTTTAATGTTGTAGAGGTTATCTATGAAATTTATCAACAATTAGGCAACAAAGAACAAGAAGAAAAGAATTATCAAAAATCAAATGAATATTTTCAGGAAGCTATTCAATGTGCATTACAACTGAATAAATCTCCATTAGATCTTTATAAAAAGATGGCAACCAATTTGAAGATGAATTTGAATAATGAAGGGGCTTTGGCTTATTATAGACTTGCACTAAATTATGTAAATAAAGATGAAGATAAATATAAGCTAATGTATTATATGGGATTTATAGAAGCGAATCTAGGGAATGTAGATAAAGCGTTAGGATATGCCGATGAAAATATTAAATGTAGTCGAGATAAACTTACAGTAATAGGAAGTATTTTGTTAAAGGAACATACTCTACGAAAGATGGGAGAGTTTCAGAAAGGACGTGAAGTTTTAGAGAACTATTTAAAATCTCCATTAGGGGAGGATTTGATAGATCATATTTATTATAATTTAGCAGTTAATTATAAAGAAGATAGTTGCTATTCAGAGGCATTGGGAATTTGTTTTGAATTATTAGGAAGAACAGAACAAGTAACATCTGATATCCGATATAAGACAATTCTATTAATTGGAGCTATTTATAGACATATGAGAGAATATGAAGAGGGATTAATTTTTATAAAAAGTATAAAAAGTGAAATTTTAAAAGAAAAGGAACAACGTTTTATTCGTTGGTTTTATGAAACATACCTTGAAATTTTAATATCATTAAATCTTGAGATAGATATCATTGAGCTTGTTCAAGAAATAAATTTCTTAGTTAAAAAGCGTGTAATTAATCAGGATATATTTAATTACATATATTCAAAGGTTATTCAGTACGTAGTACTAAATAAAAAATTTGATCGTTTTGGTGAAATACTTATAAAAAAATAATTTATGACAAAATAGAATTGTTTGTTTTGTCATATTAATTTTCGACTAATTTGTAAAAAAAAATGATAAAATAAATCTTGAAAAAAATGGAGGGATGAAAATGAAATTAAAATTAGTAGTTACATCATTTATTTTTATTTTAGTCTTTAATCTCACTGAAACAAAAGCTGTAGAACGCCAAAATAATATTTTATTAGGAGCAGAGTCTAGTATTCCTGATATCGGATATTAGTCCTTTATTAGTAATAAAAAAATCTAGCAATATATCATTTGCTAGATTTTTTTTTTAGCTTATTATGAAAAATGAGGTTAAATATGACAGGTTTATTGAAGTAGAAAAGTCATACTTATGAGTCTAGAATTTTTTATATAGGTGATCTTATACTAAGAGTATTCAAAAATAATTACTGGATATATAAATCAAATAGAAACATTAAAACTTTTTGTTAAAGAGATACTAGATAATATTTTAATCACGATGTATAGCGATTATCTTGGTTATTGAAAGGAGGTGATTGGGATGCCATTAATTGATGAAAGTGTAAAGTTAGTGGTTGAAACTATTGAGCATCGAACATTAGTCTGTGATTATGATGGATGTGGTGTGGAAGATAGTGGATTGTCAACACTAAACTAAACAATTTTTTTAAGGGTATTTTCACGGTACTCGACTGGTGACAAGTACCCTAGTGAAGAGTGGATTCGATGATTGTTAATACCAGTTAACGTAATCGGCAAATTCATAACCTAATGATACCTATGAAATGATTCATGATCAACTTAAAGATTTGGATAGAGAGCAATTCATCATTGCTTGTTTGAATACGAAGAATGAATCCACTAATATTTAAGTTGAAAGAAAATAATAAGGTAATATTTATATAGTGAAAGAAGTATATCGAAAAACAACATCTTATAACTATACCTAATATATAGTTAAGGTAGATATACGTGACGAAATGATTAGAAAATAAAGGATTAATAAATATAAAGGGGAAATTTTATGAGAAATAGATTAAGATCCAAAAAAATAGTATCGATTGGGCTAGGAATAATGATTGCATTAGGTGGAATCAAAGGTGCTTCAGCAGCAGGAAATAATTATGCTTATTCTATTGGAGTTAATCATGGTTGGTTTGGATCTCACACTGGTGATTTTACAAAAAATGTTAATTATGCTGCAACAGCATACGGAATGATAAGTGGTTTAAGCTCGTATAAGAATTATTCTCCAGACGTAACATACATGCGTGGTAATAATCCAGATGGTATTAGAAGGATTGGTAGTAGAATTGTATTCTTAAATGGACATGGAAATTATGATAATATGATATTTAATTATGGAAATAAAGGTGGGAGTTATGCAACTGGAGTATATTATGGTAAAGACTTAAATAGTAGCTCGGGTTATTCATATGCTGGGATTCAAGATACAAATATGTCTGGAGTTGATTTAATTTCCTTTGTGGGATGTTCAACAGGGGCTAATAGTGGCGATAATTTAGGATCAAGAGCAGTAAAGAAAGGTGCTACGACTGCTGTAGCATTTAAGAATAGTATTAATTCTCGAAATACTAAGGGACCAGAGTGGTTAGTTAAATATCATGATGCATTAGCTAGTGGATATACAGTAAAAGGTGCAATTAATTATGCAACAAGTTTATATCCAACATCTAATTTAGGTGATTATGCAGTGATTTATGGAACAACTAGTAATACGATAACATCGTATTCAAAATCAGTGGCTGAAGAAAAATTAGATGGAAATTTAAACACATTAGAAACTGATTTTTATATCGATGATTTATCTGATGTAAGTGATGCTCCATTGTTGAACTATCAAGATAGTTTAAAAGCAATTATTAATAAGATTAATGAAATTGAAAATAAAACAATTGATATTGACAAATATAAGGTAAGTATTAATAATTATTCAGAAGATAGTGGTATGATTATTATTTCATATTTTATAGGAGATGAAGTAAAAACCAATAAGGCATATATAGCTACATTTGAGGAAGGAAAGATAGATTCTATTAATTATGTTGATCGAGGACGACATAAAAATAACTTTGATTTAGAATCAGAAATAATAGAACGTTTAGAGGCATTTAAATTAAATAATGTTTCAAAGCTTAATGAAGATGATATTATTGAAAAATATTATTATGATTATGATAATCAGGAGTTGACATATGTCTATTCTACCTATACAGTTGAACCAGAATTAAACAATGTTATTATTGAAGCTGGAGAGGAGATAGTTATTGATTAGTAAAAAGTATATATTTTTATTAGCTATTGCTATAATTTTAATGGGCCTAATAATAATTTTCAGTAATAAACCTTTAATTTATAATTATAAAATTCAAAATGCTACTGAAATTATATTTGAAAACTTTACTGCTGAAGAAGTTATACATTTATCTAATTCAGAAATTAACATATTGAAATCAACACTAAAGAATATAAAATGGAAAAAAATTTTGATGAAAAGTGATTTAGCTCCACAGGAGTATTTAATTTTTAAGTCTAAAAAAAGGAAAGATTTAGTTGTGGGGGTTGCGGAACTAGATGAACAAATACTATTTTTAGTTGATGAATGGTGGGAGATAGAAATCGATAATTAATACAAGGTTAATTAGAGAAGCTAATTTAACTGACCCATTGGAGGAAAGTATACTGTTATCAATGATTAAAAATCTCCTATTATAGTATGGATAACTCTCCTTAATGGAGTGAGATTGTAGAATACTCCTCAATACACCTTATTGTAAAATATGGGAAGTAAAGGGAGTGTTGACTTAATCTATTTTGTTACCGTTCAATCAGATCAAGTAAGTCCGCAAAAGGGTGAAGTAAGGATATATACTGGCTTTCTAGAGAAGAGATTATAGATAATATAAATATTAAAGAATATATTAGAATTATGGCATTAGAAGCTTTAGAAACAATATTAGAAAAGCATAGTCGATAACGATTATGCTTTTAATTATTGATAATTGTAATCTATTCATTTAAAGTTATTCAAACATCACGTTTATAAATAATGGAAGCTTTAATTTTATTTTTAATTATAGTAGAATTATGCTATAATTTGTGGAACATTCTATGCCCTCATGGGTACGAGACTAAAGAGGGAGATAAACAATGTTTTTAACAGTAGGAAATATGATGAAATTGCTAACCTTTGATAAAACTAAGTATGAAGAGTTAGTTAGTAATATTGAAGACTCTAATGGATATGTCTGCTATATAAATTCAAAAGTAAATGAAGGGGTAAGTAATGCAGCTTATTATGGATACTTAGTTCAAAAACAAGAAATGTATACAAAGTATACCATTACTTCAAAATCAGAAGAAGATAAAATAGATGCAACCTTTATTATCAATGATCAATCACAAGAAGAGTTAGATGGAAAAGGAGTATCTAAAGAAATTATAGATCAATTGTATCAAAAATATGGAGTAGATGATGATTATATAATTAATATTTTAGAAGAAGTTCACCAGGAAGATTTTCGATTTAAAGTGTATGACATTATTCCTATAGAAAAGGAAATATATAATTTAACTCATGATGTCGATAACACAATTGAAAAAATAAATCGATATGATTTAAGTGAAAATTTTGTTTTTAATGAGTATAAGAGATTTATGTTGATTCCGCCTATAATAAAGAATAGTGATGGAGAGTATGAAGTATGTATAGTAGTAGCTACAATATATTGTACTGGTATTATAACTCTTCAAACTATTGTTACATTCACTTCACAACAATTATTGCCAATATCAGAAGTATCTCCACGAGATATGAGGATATCAGAGGCTAATTTTCATAAAATAAAAGAAAAATATAGTACAAAAGATTTTTGGATAAAAGATAAGAAAAATGATTTATATTTTGATCAAATAGTGCTTTATTTTGAGTCTTTACTGTTGGAGATAGGTAAAATAAAACTAGAAAGTAATCCAAAAAATACTGCTTTTTTTTGGACTATGGGGGATTTTCAATTAAATAAAAATTCGATGGATGTTGGTAAATCAGATGAACTTCTTAAAATGTTAAATTATTACCTTTTAAATTCTAGAAAATCTATAATAGATGATATGACTAAAGAATACTTATATAATACATTGAAAAGCTCATTAACATTTGAACGTAAAAGTTTTTTATTTTATTGTAGCAAAACTAATGCTGTATTGTACTTTAAGAAGAATAAATTTGTATCTCTTATTACTGCTACATTAAAAGAGGAAGAAAAGGCTCTAAAAGAAGCAAAACAATATGACTCTATAGTACTAGAAAAATGTAAAAAAATGACTATTTTAAATATGTTTAATTTTATTAGATTTTATGAGTTGGCGTTTATAAAAAAATATTATATTAGAAATCTTATAGATAATATCGCTAATAGTAAATATCAGAGTCTTACTGAGTATCAAAAAGTAAAAAATGATTTAAACTTTTTAAATATACGCTTTGACGAAGAATTTTTATTTCCGTTTGAAGGAAGTGCGAGAGAATTGTATAAATCCATCTTAGTAAACACTGAAACTGATATTTTACAAACTAAGGCAGAGTTTTTGATAAAGAGCTTTAGTGACGATATTTCAAAAGAAAGAGAGAGTAAGATAAAACAAAATGAAATTAGTATTGTAATTTTTTCATCAATTATTACAATTGTTTTAGGATATAATGGGATAAAGATAATTGTGAATGATATATTATGCAATATTCCTTTATTTGGATATTATATTAATCTTCATCCTCTTAGATGGTCTATAATTATTTGGTTAATATTGGTGTATACAATGGTAGTTTTTAATATTAGACGTTTGAGAAGAAACCGATAATTTTGGAACATTAATTGATTATTGAGGAGTATTATAGAGTGTAACAACTAGATTTATAAACATATATTATTTTCTTGAATAGTTACTCAGGAGGTAATATACATGTCGAATGTCGCAAAACGTATTAATATCGTATCAATTAAAATGGTAAAGGAGTCTAGCTTCCTTTATCAAACACGTACGATTTCATCACCTAAGGATGCTTATGAGATGATAAAAGGTAGGCTTGAATCACTTGATCGTGAACAGTTCATCATTGCTTGTTTGAATACAAAAAATGAACCAATGAATATTTCAGTGGTATCAGTTGGAACACTCAATAAAGCCATTGTCCATCCAAGGGAAGTATTCAAAACAGCCATCCTATCAAATGCTGCTAGTATCATGGCTTTTCATAATCATCCATCAGGAAATGCCCAACCCTCACAACAAGATATTCAACTAACCCATCGCTTAGTTGAAGCAGGTGAGTTACTAGGGATCAAGTTATTAGATCATCTCATTATAGGAAATGGAACATTTACATCATTAAAAGAAAAAGGTTATTTATAAGGAGCTAAGTGATTATATTAACGTCACTTAGCTCTTTTATTATTCCATAACTAATAAGAGGTAGAAAATATGAGTCATAAAATAACAGTCTGTATCACGGAAACCTTACAACGTCTGATTGAAGCAGATGTTGATGAGATGGATTGTGATCTGATTGAATATATCAGACAACAATATCATGATGAAGAAATCATCTTAGATTCATCTGATTTGGTTGAGACCGAATTTAACATCTGTGATTGATATAAAATGAATGACACTAGATAGACCATCAAGTTATCTAGTGTTTTTTAGTTGTACAAAGAAAGGAGTCATGATTGATGTTAACCAAATGGATCAATGTAAAAGAATTAACTCGCTTAGGATTAGATGAAGATAAAGCGTTAGGAATTATGAGATTGGACTATTGTGGTTCGAGACTGAATGAAGTCTGTAATCAATGGTTTCCGTCCTCACAAATGAATCATGTGTTGATGGAGCATTCTGTTTCCGTTCAACAGTTACAGCAGGAATTGAATGAATTGATTTTTAATCAATTAGATATCTTTGATAAAGTCACTGAAAAATGTGGTGGTGAGGGTTATAAGCACGAAGAAACGTTCAAGGTAGAAAGTGAATGTTTCAATTTCTTTATTCGATTGAAACCTGTTCAAGACGATTATAGTCATCTATTTGTGTATGCAAAGTAAGGAGGTTAGTTATGATTACAACTCGTTCAAGTGTCAGAACAGAGGTGGTTTATTCGGATGATATGAATCATCGATTGATCTTGAAAAAAGATTGGTCGAGGGATAAGGAAAAGTTAAAATGTACGATTATCATGATTAATCCTTCAACAGCCGATGAAATAGAAATGGACTGTACGACAATGAATATCATTAATAATTTGAAACGGTTGAACTATACCTCGGTAGATATCTGTAACTTATTTTCCTATATTACACCTAAATTGAAGATAGGTGATTCATTGGAGGATTTGTTACATCCTGAAAATGATATTTATATTGAGAAGTCAGCGTTGAAATGTGATTCATTGATTATCGCATGGGGATCATTTGGTGATGGAAGTAAAAAGATGATGAAAAGACAAGAGGAATTGTTAGAGAAGTTGAAACCATTTAGGAATAAGACTTTCTATATCAGTGATGAGGATGGAGTTAAAATGTATCATCCATTATCCCCTAAAGTTTCAACATGGAATTTAGTTAATTGGAAAAATTAGTATAACATTAATCAACGCTAATTAATCCAAATATTGATTGATATATATAAATATTCATTAATGGTTAAAGTTTTGTATCGCAATAGAGATTTTTATATGAGGAGGAATAGAAAGTGAAGATATTAAATGAAAATGAATTAGAACAGATTAATCAATTAGATCGTTTAGTCAAAGAGCGAATGGTAGAAAAAATAGAAATCCTAAATGAAAATTATGGAGAAAATCGAATGATTGGTGATTTAGGTGGTTTTGTAACTTATGTGAATCACACGGAACAGTTAGAGGAGTTATTGGAACAGTTCCCTGTAACAGAAGCAGAATATGTTGATGCATTTGTTGGAGCTGATGAAGAGAACTATTGTGAACTGTTACTGTTAGCAGGTTCAGATTATAATATTGTGATTTTTATGCCATTGATAGTATTAGAATATTATCCTCAATTTAATATGAGTGAATAAAGGAGAGAATGTCCCATGATTAGATCGATTGTAAAAGTCTTAAAAGTAGTTGTAGAGTTAGTGATTAAATATTTTGAAAATGTTCGTCCAGAAATGAATATGGCATAAGGAGGAAATTGATGCAATGGATTCGTATTTTAGCACTGTTGTTAGAACTTCTATCCATAGGATTGTCTAATGAACAAGTGGTAGAAACAGTATCAGAACGTTTTGGTCTATCAAAAGAAGAGATTGAAAAATGGCTATAGGAGGTCTTGATTAATGGATATGAAAAAATATATGACTAGAGGGGTACAGGAATGTATCCCTTTTGATTTAGTGGTGTTGATGTGGCAAATGTATGATCGTTGTAAGGAGGAAATGGAGTCATGTGATTATTTTCATGTCTTTCAATTGAAAATGTTAGAAGGAGAGGTATTGAATCAAGAAATTACTCATAAACAGGAAGTACCTGAATATGAAAGAACGTATGTGATTAATATCGATCACCCAATAACAGAAAAAGTGTATGTGATAGAAAATGAAGATTATGTGACGATGCTTCTCGCAAATGAGTATTAAAATAAAAACTCCTATTTTTAGGAGTTTTTATTTATAGTTATTTAATTTCAGATTGTAGAATTCGTTATATAATTCAATGATTTTATCTAGATTAGTAGAGTTGAATTGAATCATTCGATTCGAAATAACAATATCACAAACATAATCTGTTATATTTTTTTTTCGTCTTTTGAAGTATAAGGTTACAAAATATTTGAATTGTTCCAAATAATAAATAGGTAAATTATCATTTAGTTTTAGATGAATAGAAAATAATAAATATTGAGGATTTAAATCGTTTTGAGGTAGTTTTTCATGTTGAATACTGAAGGTTAACTGAGTCGGTTGATATAAGGTGAATTTATTTAGTAGTTGTTCTAAATTTTTTGATGAATTTTTTAAAGCTAATGTATCATTTAAGGTAAAGTAATTGTTTTTTTTATTACATGTAGCAATGGAATTCATATCATCATAGATAATTTTATCTGATAATTCAATCCCTAGTTTCTTATAAAATTTATCGACATCCTTTTTCTTTAATCTGTGCTCTGTTTTTGAGAGAAAATAATCATATAGTTTACTAATACGTTCTTTTTTGCTTATATTACTCATTTTTTCACCAACTTTTGAAATAATTAATTTTTTTAAAATTATACCATATAGAAGTGAATAAGGTAGTTATCTTAATCAGTTAAATAGAACTTGGGAGGGGATGCTCCCACATAAAAATATGATAAAACATAAGTGGAATATAAAATATTAAAAATCGGTTTTTAATACCCTATAAGTTTAACTTTTAAGATTATACATCTGGTTTGAATATAAATATAAAAGTATGATATCTTTTATTTGCCGATGAGAGAATAGAGGTTTTAGAGATTATCTGATACTCTTACCGGCAAGTAAATACAATTTTTTGTACTAAGATTAATGCTCTTTGAAAATTTAAGAAATGATGGAGGTAAGGTTATGGGAAGTACAAATTTACCAACGGGGGATAATTGGCAAGACGTAAAGGATGATTTCTTTAAGAATGAGACATTGTCAGATGGTATCTATCAAGGACGTACAGAAAGATATTCTCTTACTCGTACACGTAATAATTATTTATGTTTAACTCTTCCAGTTCAGATTAATTCTGAGGGTAGAAGTTATTTAGCAACCTATATGACAAAGTTTCAATTTCATAACTATCATTTTGTAAAATTAATGAATAGTTTTGGTATTGAATTAGCTTTAAATCAACAACCTGATTTGAGTAAATTATGTCAGGTAGATGTTGAGGTGGAAGTTGTTAATTCAGGTCCATACTTAAATGTTAAATCAATTACTCCAATTATGATCGAAGAATCTTCAATAAATAGCTCAAAATCTGATTTTGATGATGAATTTGACTTAGACGATGAGCTGGATATTGAAGTTAAATTTGAAGTGGATAAGACCGATTTTAAATCAAAGATAGCCGAGATGGAGCAACGTAGAAGACGGACTGGACCAGGTATTCCACGTCGTATTTTTACTAAATCACAGGCATAATAGGAGGCAGATTGAAGTGAAAACAATTAAACAGTTATCTTTAGAAAATACCTTACAGATTATTACAAAGGATACATTCAATATTCATGAATGTATCGATAAGGAACCTTTAGTTCAATTTGTAAAATGTTACGGAGCAGATCATTCAATTTTACAAAAAGCCATCGCGAGTAATTTCAGTCAATTTGGTCAGCAGGCATTTGAATATTTAGCGTATCATTTCTCGGATATCCAAGCGTATTCTGAATTAATCGAACAAACAAAAATTTGTTTGGAATATAATGCGTCTCCAATGACTTATGACCAACTAGAACAAAATGGTTATAAATTTTCATTTGAGGGACATCCATATCAATTTATCCTTGATGATATTAAAAAATCTAAAGTAGGAAAAATAGGATATGATTCAAAGCAACACTACTTAGATATTACTAAATGCTCTAGTTATATTTTGACGCGTATTAAATTATTAAATATTAAAAATCAGTTTTGGGCATATGACCAAAAAGGATACTATGTGTCAATTGAAGAGACGTTTCTTAAGAAACAAATCAAGGATATTACCAATACAATTAATCCAAAGATATGGAGATTAATTCGAGTTAAAGAATTGATAGATGAGTTGAGAATTGATGCGCTACAATTGAATACATTAGAAGTTGATCATAGATACATTAATGTTAAAAATGGATTAATTGATGTAAATGCCATGAAGTTATTACCACATGATCCTGATATACTAACCACAGTTCAATTGCCAATTAATTATACGTCTAAAAGTGAGTGTCCAAGATTCATTCAATTTCTAAATGAAATTTTTGAAGGAGATCAAGAACGTATTCAAGTGATTCAGGAGATATTTGGGTATACATTAACAACAGATGTAAAATTACAAAAGTTTTTTGTCTTTTTAGGATTAGGAAAAAACGGTAAGTCATTGTTGATCAGTATTTTAGAAGCACTTTGTGGAAAGCAGAATTGTTCTAACGCATCGTTAAATCAATTAGAGAGTAAGTTCGGTCTTCAGGCAATCGAAGGAAAGTTGCTGAATGTTTCTGCTGAGAATGAGAATGATGGTTTTATTAATTCTGAACATATCAAGTTATTAACAGGTGATGATTGTGTGCAAATCGAAAAAAAATATAAGGATTCATATTCAATTAAACCTTTTGTGAAGTTATTTGTTGTCACAAATAACATGTTTAAATGTAAAGATACATCATATGGATTTTTAAGAAGGCTGTACATTGTTCCATTCAATGTTCAATTTGCTGATCCTAATCAAACTTCTAAAACTGGACAATTAGTACAAGATCCAAATTTAAAGGAGAAGTTACTAGCAGAGCTAGATGGAATATTGCGATGGTCATTGGAGGGTTATCATCGATTGAAAAAAAATAGCTATCATTTGACGTCTAGTCAAGTCTGCCAAAGAGCCATTGATGACTATGAAGTGAATCAAAATCCATTCAAAGCATTTATTAAGGATCATATTGTGATTGATTCGGAGAAGAATGCATATAAGCAAGACGTTATTTGGTGTTTTAATGATTGGGTAAGAAAAAAGAAGTTAAGTCAGTATTATCAGTTAACTGATGAGTTTTTCTGGGCACAATTTAAAAAAGCAATTGCAGCATTTACTAGTGAAGAAATTACTTACAATCGTAGGAAAAATGACTTGCGTATTGTTACTGGGATTACACTAAGAGATTGGGGGCGAGACGTCAAGTAAAAATGAAAAATATATTTTATATCCAATCAGTTAGTTAGAAAAAAATATTTTTTGGTTTTTACTTGTCAACTCGTCTCAAGTTAGGGAGGAATGTATACCATGAATAAACAGTATAGTCGTCAAGAATTAAAAGAATTACCATTAGTTCAACTTGAATTATCAGAAGAAATTTTAGAACTATTGAGTACCTGGGTTTGTACGCAGGTTTTCTCAAATAATCTTGTATCAGGACAATTAGCACCTAGTGGATAGATTATGAGAAGTTTTTAATATTAGTTTTAGAAAGAGGTAAAGAGTTGTGAATTCTTTACCTTTATTGATCGAAATTGATTACAAAATACTGGAGGTTTGTTTTATGAGTGATAAAAAAATTTATACGATGATTGATAACGAGGGTAATTTGCTACAACAAGAATTCATTTTTAGTGAGTTAATTAAGGGATATATTCCACCAGCACATTTCGAATTTGAAGATTACTATGAACCACCAAAGTATATTATTGAGCAAGACTTTTATGAGTAATGTATAAAATTTAACAGAGATAAAGGATAAGTATTAAGTATGTATTATGAAGAAAATGAATTAGAATGTTTAGATTTTGAAGAATATCAACAATTGAAATGGCTAGACTATGATTCTGAATCGGATGATGAGTTGCTTTTTGATTGGGAGGAGGAAGAAGCAGAAGAATAAAGAGATTAACTGATCTCTTTATTTCTTCCAAAAAGGATCAAATTTTAAAGAGTAATGAATGAGTTTAAAAATAGATATTATATTATTGATTTATTTAAAAATTAGATTGATAATTGGAGGTTTTAGACGTGATTAGGAAGAAATCAAGAGCGGCTGCTTATTGTCGATTCAGTAGTAGTAATCAACGAGAAGAGTCGATTGATGCACAATTAAGAGCCATCTATAAATTTATGGGTGAGCATGATTATACACCTGTAGGTGATTATATTGATATGGCATTGACAGGGACAAATACCGATCGACCAAACTTCCAACGAATGATAGAAGATGCTAAGAAAGGTTTATTTGATGTGGTCATCGTTCATAAAATGGATCGTTTCTCTCGTAATGTTCGTGATACCTTAAATATTGAAAGTGAATTAGCTCAATATGGAGTAAAGGTGATTAGTGTCATCGAACAATTCTCGGATACACCTGAAGGACAACTACAACAGATTATCCAACTTGGTGTAAATGCCTACTACTCGGCCAATCTCAGTCGCGAAGTAATGAAAGGTTTGAAAGAGAACGCCTACAAGTGTTTGCATAACGGAGGATTACCACCTTTAGGATATGATGTTGATCCGATTACAAAGCAGTACATCATTAATGAAAAAGAAGCAGAGTCTATTCGCATTATCTTTAAAAAGTTCTTAGAAGGATGGAGTTATCGAGAATTAGCAGAGTATCTGAATGTATTAGGGTATCGTACTAAAATAGGTAATAAGTTTTCTGCAAATTCATCTTTTTATGATATCCTTGTTAATTCAAAATACAAAGGTGAGTATGTCTTTGGGCGTAGCTTATCTAAACCCAAACACCCAGGCATGAAACGATCACATCGTAAAAATAAGGATGAATCAGAAATCATTCGTGTGCCAAATGGATTACCTGCTATTATAGATGAAGGAACATTTGAACAAGTCCAAAAACTATTAGCTAGTCGTCAACGTTCTAAAGGAGCCTCAAAAGCAAAAGAAGTTTATCTAGTTTCAGGACTGATAGAATGTGGTCAGTGTGGATCATCTTATCATGGAAGTGCACGAATTGGAGGTAGAAACAAACAAAAATACGTTTCATACAGATGTTCAAAACGTAAGAAAATTGAGAATCCATGTAAGTGTAAAGAGATTAACAGAACCTTATTAGATAATTTTATTGTCCAACAACTCTTTACAACTATTTTAAATCCTCAACATTTAGAACGATTACATCAAAAAGTGAATGAGAAATTGAAAGAAAAGATTTCAGAGATGGATCATGATTTACCTAAGTTAGAGAAACAGTTAGCAGAAGTGAATCAAAAAGCATCAAATTTAGTTCAAGCAATTGCGGCAGGAGGATTAGGAAGTATTGATACCATTACTGCGGAATTACAACGATTAGAACAACAAAAGATTGTCTTAACAAATGAAATACAAAATCATCAAGTGAAACAATCAGAAGTTAATCTTACATTAGATCAAATGAAAGATATTTTAGAAGAAGCCAAAGAGTATGTTTTAAAAAATAATGATGAAATGATGAAGTATATCTTATCACGATTCATTCATAGGATCACGATTTATAACGAAGCCATCGAGGTTGAATACAATCTCGGTGGCTTTTTTGTTGAGTTCAAACAGGTGATATTGATAGAAACAAAGGTTTATTCAAAAAAAGTTATCTATGCTTATTCACCTTTAAAGGAGGTGAGTTGATAAGGAAGTCTTCATGGAATTTTACAAGGAAAAACTGCAATGATACTTTTTGTGAAAACAGTTATTATTGTGAGGGTCTATTAGGGAGGTGAAGTATGAGAGGTAAGGCACAGGACTATAATGGAATCTATAGTGATATGGTTGAGATATTAGGAGAAGAAATCACTCACAAGATTTATCAGTATTATAGGGGGCAACAGGTGTCCTTTCCAATGAGATTGTATAGTAAAGAGTACACCATGAACTACTTGCAGAAACATTATAATGGTAAAAATTTAAAAGAGTTATCGCGAAATCTTGGATATTCAGAACGTTGGATTAAGCAGTTAATTCAAAAATCGATGAAAGATAATTCGTAAATAAAGAGACCGTCAAAAAATGACGGATTTTGTTTGGTAGAATTAAGAAGGAATAAAAGCTACTGAATGAGATATTAAACTTTTAAACATCTAAGAAATTAATAGGAGGGTTATTAAATGGAAAGTAAAATTGTAGCGTTATCTTTAGTATCTTTAGAAGATGGTAGAGAATTATTTGATTTTTTAATTGGAGAAGATGAACAAATTTTGTTATCTTTTAAATCTATTCGAGACCGTCTGATCGTCACAAATAAGAAATTATTGATTATTGATATTCAAGGTATCTTAGGGAAAAAGAAAGAGTACATGGTTATACCTTTGTCTAAGATTACGGCTTTTTCATGTGAAAGTGCTGGGACATTTGATTTAGATGCTGAATTGAAAATCTGGGCATCAGGTATTAATCAAATGCAATTTGAATTTATAAAAGGTACGGATATCCGCCCTTTAACTAAAATTTTAAATAACGCTATATGTTAATATAGAATTTAGTATTGTTGGAGAGATTAATTATGAAAATGAAACGAGTCTGTATGTTACTATTACTGTTAAGTGGAATGTCATTAAGTGGAATGTCATTAAGTGGGTGTCAATCTTCTACTAAAATCCCTCAAGATCAAGAAGAATTACACGAACAAACACAAGAAGTTATAGAACGTAAGGAGATAACGGGACAGCTCATCAATTCAGATTTATATAAAGTAAATGTATATTTAAGCGATTTAAGTAATAGTAGATTTACAAGCTATGATAAGGAAAATCCAAATCATGATCAGCTATTGGACTTAGGATTTTGGTTATTCGTCTATGAGGGGATGGATAAAGTTGATTATGAAGAAGTTGATGGAATTTATTACGATGTTTTCTCCTATGATGATTTTAATGAACAGTTGAATCAATATTTCGATTGTCAGTTAGAGAAGAAAGGAAATGATGAATGGCTATTCATAGATAATAAGTATTATCATCCATCATTACCAATGGGATACAATATAAATATTGTCACTCAAGTTGATCGTATATTTGATAATGGTGATGGAAGTTTTCTTATAGAAGGTTCTATTTATCGATTTGATTCATCAATGGAAGAAAATATATACGAACAATATTTACAGCCGAAGTCAACTTGGACTCCTTCCATGCAAAGTGAATTAATTGGTACATTAACAGCAAATCTAGTTTTTTCAGATAGATTAAATTATTATGTGATAGAGAATTATACTACTAATTATTTTAATTCTACTACTGAGACAATTACTCCTGAGGTTAAAGAAGAAGCGCCAATCGAATTGATTAGTTATTTAGATAGTATCTCTTCTTGTGCGGGTGAAGAGTTAAGACAGTTAGTTATTGCAATCGTAGAGAACGATTATGAAACTATTAATCAGTTAATTTCGAATATAAAAGAAGATAGTGTTCCTTATTATACAGATCTTAGAGGGGTGACAAATAATCAAACTTTAATTAGTGCAATTGATTTATATCTAAACCTTTTAGAAGATATGGCTAGACCAGATTATGAATATCGATTTATACTCTCAAATCAATACGATAGAGAATATCTGGTACAGATGATTGATAAGGCAACTCAAATTATAGAGATGTATGAAGATATTAGTGATGATTCATATGGATTTGGTCGTTCACAAGTAGATTTAATTTATAGAGAATATCCGTTTTTATTAAATTGATAATCTACAGGAAGCTATTAAGTTTTAGCTCTTAATGACTTTTTGTTGAGGTAACTGAAATATTTGGAACGATGGATTAAGCGATTAATTCAAATTTGTTCTTTTCACCGTCAAAAAATGTCGGTTCAAATTTTGTATAATACAGAAGAGATTAAATGCTTAATTAGATGTAAAATGTATTATAGGATTAAAGGATGATAGAAATGGCAAAAAAAATAAATTTTAAGAATAGTGAATCATTAGATTTAGTGAAAAAATTATTAGAAGAAGCAGAACTAACATTAAATGATGGGGAGCGAACAACTGCAGATGTAAAAGGTGATTTAGGAATCATATTAGATAAAATATTAAAGTCTGAAGCTTTTGGAATTGGTGCGGCAGGTGCAGGCCTTGCAGCAGGAGGAGCAGCAGGTGTTGGCTTATTAAGTGTTTTAGGATATGCTGGATTAAGTGGGGCTGGAATTACCTCGGGATTAGCAACTGCTGGAGCTTTAGTTGGAGGAGGAATGGTTGCCGGGATAGGTGTATTAGCTGCACCAGCAGTAATATTAGGTGGTGGTGCATATGCTGTTGCTAATAAAGCGAAGCAAAAGAAGTTGATTCAAGAAAAAGAGATGCTAATTCAACGTATTATGTTAGCTCATGATCGAATGATGTTAAAATTAGAACGAGAAAAAGATGCTTCTGTTGAACGTTTAAATCACCTAAAACTGATGATGGAGATGTTAATGGGGGCTAAAAGAGATATGGAGTCAGATTTAAATGCCTAAAAATATTTTTCAAGATGAGATAGATGTTTTGAAATATCAAAGAAATAAGTTGAAAAATTTAGATGACTCTTATAAAACATTAAATACGGACTTAGATGAATTAGAGAAGCAATTAAAATCGTTTATGAGTATTAACCAAGTTAATTTTGATAAGTTAGAACCTAAATCTGTAGATAATATTTTAACTCCTGTTGATAAAGAAAGCATTCAAATAGAGAGAACATTTAATGATTTAGTAAAAGAATCTCATGAATCAGGATACAAAAATATAGATATTTATGATGTTGCAACACAGGAAGAAGTTGAAGAGGCTAATCGACTATTGCGTAGCTATTATCAGGAATTTTCAAACCAATATCGACTAGATAAGTATGATTATGTTATATCGGGTATTCTTGGATCTTTAGCTGCTTTAATGGATTATTTTTTAGTTACGACAGTTAGTGGTAAAGAGGTAACTTCGGGAAAGCTAAAATCTTGTACAGAGAATTTTTGGAATAAAATCTTGTCACAAGATAAGATTAAGTTTTTAGAAGAGAAGTACAGGGTTACTTACGATATATCCTTAAATACATCAAAGATTTCGCAAGAAGTTTTAGGTCTCTGTCCTCGTTATCACCGTTTTCAGTCTCTGGGGCATGATCCGATTATTGGCTTTGTATTTGGAGTAAGGGATTTGATGAAAGGTCAGCTAACCGCGATTGATGCAAATGGGAGATTGATTATTCAGTCGGTAAAAGAGGCAGAGACTAAGGGATTTATAGAAAGTATTATTACTGTATTTGGGCACTTTTTATCAGATGTAGGAACTAAGAGTAAAACAGGGAAAATATTAAGCGTTCCTGCTCCGTTCACACCACTTTTACAATTAATCCAATACGGCTCAATTGAATATAGAGGACAGTCTTATACAGTAGCTGATTTATCTAAAAAAATGTACTCTGATGGTTATAATTTTAATCATTTTATTGGGATGAGCCTGCCAGTTATGTTAATAGAAATATTAACTAGACTTTCATTTGTTTTAAAGGAAAATTTCTTCTTAAAACAAGATGTACAGATTAAAGGTAATCCTAAACTAAATATAATGTTATGTATTGCTAATGGAATATTATTTGCTGAAAATGTTGGAAAGCTAGCTATCACTAAAAATCCATTTTCGATTAATTATGTCTCGTGGATTTCAATGGCGAAGTATGGATTTAAGACATTAAAGTGGACTAGTTATGATAAAGAAATGGGAGAAATTTCATACGCTCAACAATACATTGATTTACGTTGGAAGTACTTAGAACAGTCGAGTAAGCTATTTGATGAAGACTTGGTGTATTACATAGATTAGTAGTTTGTATTACATAAATTAAATGATAAGGAGGAGTTTGTTGGGGGAAATAATCTAACATTCTCCATCTTTATTTTTGAACATATAATTTATATGAAAATAATTTGAACTAGCAAAGCTATCAGGAATTGATTCCTGATAGCTTATTTTCTTAGGATGATATGAGGATAACGGGGAAATCAATATATTTAGATAGTAGAGTAGTAAATATAAAATAAGATCTAACAAGATTGAAATGATCTTCAATCTCTATTACTATTAAATAGTATGAAATTTTAATTGGTAAAAGAAACTAAGAGTTGAGAAATAATACGAGATAGATGGTTTGTAAGCGACTATGTATGACAGTATTATGAAAAGATTAGAAATAGATTAGAAATACTTTTGCCATGAGTAAAGAAGAGAAGTAAGGGGATTTACTTATGTATGATAAGAGTACACGAGTGTTATATATGTTGCAACAATTATTGCAGAAGAATATGATAGAAAAAGAAAATATTCAGAATTTATTTCAAATAGACAGTAGAACTTTTGAGAGAGATATTGCTACTTTACGGACATTTTTAAGTCAAAATATTGAATATGCTCAGAATCTTATGCTTGAATATGAACATCAGGAAAAATATTATTATTTATCTAATTACGATAATTCTCAATTAACATCGAAAGAAGTTTTGATGTTAATTAAACTTCTACTTGGAAGTAGAGCGTTATGTTTAGAGGAATTAAATCAAATGATTAATGGTTTAAAGTTACAGGTATCCTCTGATGAAAGAAAAGAAATTGATTCTTTTATACGAAATGAAAGACATCATTTCACACCGTTAAAACATGGACGTAAATTATTGAATCATATGTGGGACTTTAGCCAAGCGATTGAAGAAAATAGAGCTATTTGTATGGAATATAAAAAAGCAAATAATACAGTTGATTCTTATATTGTTCATCCTGTCGGTTTAGTTTTTACAGACTATTATTTTTATGCTGTGAGTTATGTTAAAAATAAAGATATTCCATATCCTATTTCATTTCGTTTAGATCGTATACTCTCTTATGAAATATTAAATGAGCGATTTAAAATTCCTTATTCACAACGATTTGAATCGGGAGATTTTCATAACAAGATCAATATGATGTATCAAGGAGAATTAATCAAATTTACGTTTAGATTTACAGGTCATTCAGTCGAAGCAGTGCTTGATAAATTTCCAGTATCGAGAGTAATAGAAGAAGGGAATGGATATTGTATTATTGAAGCCATATCTTATGAGCAAGGTTTATTGATGTGGTTATTCAGTCAAGGAGAATGGATTAAAGTTCTAACTCCAAATGATTTAGTAGAAAAAGTTAAAGATAAGCTGAATAAAATGATGAGTTTATATTAATCTCAATTACTGTTAGGATATAGTAAAATGAGCCCCATATCGAAAATTATTAGTATGAAAAATGCCATCAAGAACTAATTATCTTGATGGTTTATTTTTTTAGGAGGTCATGAAAATAAATAAACAGATTATCCTGTATGAGTATCATGAGTTCATAGAGGAATTGAAGCAGTTAGATGAAAATGAGGTTGGAGATTGAACCCATGGGCTGCGATTGAAGACAGTGATCTTAGAGATGATTGTTGAAGAGATGTATGTAGAGAAGGGCTAAATTATTTAATATTATGTAAGTTCTATTTAATTTGTTTATAGGAGAGATTGAACGAATGTTTGTAGATAGTAGGAGAATACTTTGATATAATAAAAACAGTGGGGGATGATGAATATAGTTATCAACTCTCATGCTTTAATTAAAAAAGCTATATATTTACACATGGGAAAAATGAGGTGAAAGGGGATATATAATGATTCAGTATATTAGCTTTAGATTGAAAACTAGTACTTTCAAGGAGAGTGCTATTGTATGCAGTACTTTAGACTCGCCAAGATCATTGGACGAGTTTGATATTAATATTATTGATTTAAATGATGAGTTATTATGGAGAAATAACGCAAGAACATACGATACAATTAATAATATTTGTGATTTAGATAATTTAAATTCTATGATTAGGAACTCTCAAGAAACAAATATCATAATTTTATTTCCACAAGATTGTGAATTCCAATATGGTTGCGATAGCTACGGTCAGTATGTTAAATCTATAGAGTTAAAAAATATGAAGTATGAATTGCAGAAGATTGTAGGTAAATTGATTAATCAATCCAGCTTCAATTTAGAGTATGAAAATACTGTAACCAATGTTGAAAATCAGTCAATAGATGCAAACTTTTACTTCAATGTAAATGCTGAAAGTGGCTTATTAAAATCCAATAGGAGCAATAAAGTTACCACTATGAGGTATAGAGAAAAAGTTATAATAAGTACTTTAACATTAGATACGCATGATAAATTAATGTCTTTTATTCGAGCTGTAAATTTAATTAGAAATGTTGATTCTATACCTGAATGGATTCATGAAATAAACATGTTTGATGATAGGGAACAAAAGGAAACTATTTTAAAACATAGAGAGATAATTGAATCATCGGAATATAAAATCAGTTTAGCTGAGCAAAAAATAGAAGAAAACAATGAATATAAGTCAGTTCTATTCACTAACGGTGATCAGCTTGTTAACGTGGTATTTAATATGTTAGCTAAGCTATTAGATTATGATTTATCAGAATTTGAAGATAAGAAGAAAGAAGATTTTTTAATAAAAAAAGATGGTGTTACATTCATTGGTGAAATTAAAGGTGTTACATCTAATGTAAAATCTGAGCATATTTCACAGCTAGATGTACATTTACAATCTTATCTAGATCAATTAGCAGAGCAACAGAGAAGTGAGAATGTAAAATCTATTTTGATTATTAATCATCAAAGAAATAAATGTCTTGCAGAAAGACAACCAGTTCATGAAAATCAGATTAAATTGGCTCATAGAAATAATAGTTTAATTATTGAGACAATTACTTTATTAAATCTTTTCGAACAATTTGTTTTGAATAAAATCACCGTTAATGAAGTTAGCAGTCTATTTAGAGAAAAAGTGGGATTATTAGAATTGTAATATTAATTAAGCCACATATGATATAGAATCTATTAGAATATAAAAAAGATTAATCTCAATTTAGTAGTGATCTACTAGACTCAGATTAATCTTTTTCTTTGTATTCATTTTCCTGTAACAGTTGCGGACGTGGATATTCTGGTGGAGATGGGGGGAGTCGAACCCCCGTCCTAAAACACCGACCACTTAACTTTCTACAAGCTTAGTCTCCTATTAAATTTAACGGGTGACTGGTCAGGCGACACACCTGTCAGACCGCGAGTTTGATAATCTCTTCTAGGCTATTCAAACGGCACAGACTAGCGTATCCCACTACAGTGAGCCTAGTCATTCAACATGGGCGATTGAATGGTAGGCAGCTACGTTATATTAAGCAGCTAATTGTAAGTTTGTTTTTCCGGTTATTAAAACCTCGACCTTTTAACGTGGGTTAGCACGGCTTGCTTATTAAGCTCAAATGCCCCAGTCGAATCCGTAACATCCCCAGGTTGATTTGATTACATTGTTTATTATACTTTATTTTTAATCATTTGACAAGTTTTCATAACTGTCAATCAAAGTCAATCCTTCCATTAGAATGTGAATTCATTGAAAAAAATATGCACTGAATTACTAAAAAAAGTGAAAACGTGTTTAAACTCTCAAAAATGGTTCATAATAAATGTGTGATTTCTGTCAAACAGTCTAAAATGAGGTGAACTATGCTAAATGTTATAACAAACATAATACTTTCGGTGATATTTACACTATCATCAAATGCGTCAGTTACTCTAGAAAAAAATCAGATCACACCACAATCCTATGTTAATTTATTAAATGCAATTGTAGAAAATGAAACACAAAATAGTTTTTTAGATAAAGAATCCAATGGTGAATTAACATCAATTCCTGTACAGGAATCACAAGAACTTACAAAAGTGTCATCAGTTGCTCAGTCAGAAGCAGTTCAAACTATGATAGACAATAATAGCTCAAGTATCGAAGAATCTGAGAAAAAGGTAACAGCCCTAAAAAACTTACAGGCTGCATTAAGTCAAGATAATGAGATAGAAGATGTTGAAAATCAAGCATTCATGTTAAAACAACCAAGTGATGAAATGGTAAAAGCTACACTATTATCAACCAATCATTCTACAGATTCGACTGAAGTCACTCATGTAATGAGTGAAACAGAAGAAGAAACTGAAGAAGTTTTTAAAAATTATCGTCAAACATTTTACAGTGTCACAGCAGGTGAAGTCAAAGTAGGCTATGGCTTAACTTATCAAGATGATGGGGTGAAAGTAATTGATAATGTCATGCATTATTATGATGATGAGTATGACTGGCTTCCTATTGTCGCTGTTAATATTGATGAAGTCTTAGCGGTTGGATTAAATGAGCGTGGGATTCCTAATTATTATGGAACAATCTTAGAAATCACATATCCAGAAGGTGAAACTCAAAAAGCCATTGTGCTAGATGCTTGTGGAGCATGTAGCTGGGATAATCGAATTGATTTGTGGGTCTATGATCATGATTATCAACATGACATTAAAGGTATTGAATATCGTATTATAAGGGAAGGATTTAGAGAAGATGAAGAACAATCAGGATATTGAGTCACTAGAAGTGATGTTAATTAAAATGATAGAAGATAGAATGTTAAGTGAAGATGACTACAATTTAATTACAAAGTATTTAGATAAAGTTAAAAATGATTTAAGTCAAAAAGTAGGTCAATAAGACCTACTTTTTGTTGTTTTCAGGTAATGTTTTTGAATGACTTAAAATAAAGTTTTTAAATGCTGTGATCGATGGACTCACGTACTTATTTCGAACAGATGCGAGATAAATATAACGCTCGTGTTTAGGATTTGTAATCGGTAGAACTTTCACATTGAATTGATCTAAAAATGAGATTCTAGGAATAATGGCAACGCCATAATTAACCGAGACTAATCCCGCTACTGCTGTGTCTTCTTCAACTTCACATAAAATGGTTGGATGAACATCTATCTCATCAAATAAAGAGTCGAGTAATTTACGAATTCCACTTTCTTTATTAAAGAAAATAAATGGATATTCGGCGGCTTCTTTTAAATCAATGTTTTCTTTTTTTGCTAAAGGATGATGCGGAGGAACAATCATCACTAGTTCTTGTTGAGTAATGGGGATGAATTCAATATCGGGTTCATTTTCCACATAAGAACAAAGAGCTAAATCATACTTCTCATTTTTTAAGTCTTGAATAATTTGTTTTGTATTTCCTTGACCAAATGAGAAACGAATATTCTGATAAGCTTCATGTTTTAAAAACTCATTCACTAGCTTTGGAACAAATTGTGCTCCTAGTGTATAAATAAACCCTAAGTCAATTGATCCATTTGATTGGCTTGTTAGTTCACGGAGTTTCTTTTCACCAAGTGCTAATTCATCTAGTGCATTTTCTACATAAGTTAAGAAGAAACGACCGTATTTTGTTAAACGAACATTTCGCCCTTGTTTTTCAAATAAATAGGTCCCAAGTTCTTTTTCAAGGGTTGAGATGGCATGGCTTAAGCTAGGTTGGGTAATGGAAAGTTGCTCAGCTGCCTGTGTATAGTGTTCAAGCTTGGCTAGAACACGAAAATATTGAAGATGGTTTAAGTTCATATTGCAATCACCTGACCTGTGTCGAAAAAATTAATAATTTGACATAAGTATATCATATCTATAGATAAAACCAATAGATAATCGTATATTTTTTAATTTGTTTCTATAAAAAACTCATATTATACTAAATGTAGTGCCGCAAGTGAAAAAGTGATCAAGGTTTATGAAAAAATGTTCAAAGTGAGGAGTGAACAAATAGATCTTTCATTAGCACATATTAGAAAGGGAGTCTTAGATGTTATGAGTTACCAACATTTATTTAAGCCGTTAACCATTAAAGGAATGACACTTAAAAATCGTATTGTAATGCCACCAATGGGAACAAACTATGGTGGAGAATTTGGGGATTTTACAGATGAACATATTAAGTATTATGAATTACGCGCTAAAGGTGGAACAGGATTAATTATCATTGAGAATGCGTGTGTTGATTTTCCATTAGGTTCAAATGGAACGACTCAAATTCGTATTGATCATGATCGTTACATTCCAGCTTTATATAAATTAACGGAAACACTTCATCGTTATGGAACATGTGTTTCAATTCAAATTAATCATTCAGGTGCATCAGCTGTACCAGGACGTATTGAAGGATTACAACCTGTTTCATCTTCAACGATTCCTTCAAAAACAGGAGGAGCGATTCCACGTCCATTAACAAAAGAAGAAATTTTAGAGATCGTTGAAAAATACGCCCAAGCGGCTCGTCGTGCTCAAATTGCTGGATTTGATGCAGTTGAGATTCATGGAGGGCATTCTTATTTATTATGCCAATTCTTATCTCCGTTATATAACAATCGTACGGATGAATTTGGAGGGAGTATTGAAAATCGTGCACGTTTTGCTCGTTTAGTATTAGAACGTGTTCGCCAAGAAGTTGGGCCATTCTTCCCAATTATGTTTAGAATTAGTGCTGACGAATTAATCGAAGGTGGAAATACACTTGAAGATTCATTAGCAATTTTAGAGTATTTATCACAAGAAGTTGACATTATTAATGTTTCAGCAGCTGTAAATGACTCTATTCAATATCAAATCGATGCGATGCATTTAGAAGATGGATGGCGTTCGTACATGGCAGCGGCTGTCAAAGAAAAATTTGCAGATAAAATCATTATGACAACTGGAAATATTCGTGATCCAAAAGTGGCTGAACAAATTTTAGAAGAAGGTCGCGCAGATTTAATCGGAATGGGACGCGGGTTAATTGCAGATCCAGATTGGGTGAATAAAGTTCAATCAGGAAAAGAAGAAACATTACGTAAATGTATTTCATGTAACATCGGATGTGCCGGACATCGTATTGCGTTAAATCGCCCAGTCCGTTGTACAATTAATCCAGAAACAATTCATGGGGAAGAACATAAGTGTTATGAATTAACAAAGGCAACAAACGTTGTTGTAATTGGTGGAGGAACAGCAGGTTTAGAAGCGGCTTGTACAGCTGCGGAAGTCGGATGTACAACATTCTTAATTGAAAAATCAAATGTATTAGGTGGATTAGCCCGTGAAATTGCTAAATTACCAGAAAAAGCACGTATTGCTGATTTCCCAAATTACTTAATTCAACGTGCACAAAACTTAAAAAACTTAATTGTATTCACGGAAACAGAAGCAACAGTTGAGTTTATTGAAAACTTAAAACCAGATGTGATTGTAAATGCCACAGGATCGTCACCATTACTTCCGCCAATCCCAGGATTACATGATCATGTGGATCAAGAAGGTGGAAAAGTCAAATCAATCTTCGGTTTATTAAACCATATTGATTCATTTGAATTTGAAGGGAAAAAAGTAGCTGTCATTGGTGGAGGAGCTGTCGGACTTGATACGGTTGAATTCTTCGCAGAACGTGGAGCTCAAGTATCAATTGTTGAGCGTTTACCAATGTTAGGACGCGATTTAGATCACATCACTCGTATTCAAATGTTAGACATGACAAAACGCAAAGGTGTCAATGTGATGACGAATACGTCATTATTAGAAATCACAGGGGATCACTTTGTTATCGAAAAAGATGGAGAACAAATGAACTTAGAATTTGATTATGGTTTCGTTTGTTTAGGAATGCGTCCTCAAACCCCAGTTCTTGAAGTTATGCAACAACACTTTATGCCATTAGGGGTTCAAGTGATTAATATTGGTGATAGTAAACGCACACGTAAAATCATCGATGGCGTTGCTGAAGGGCGTCATGTGACAGATGCGCTAATGTCATTAGGTGTCTTAACGAAGTAATTTCATAAAGACTCACCCCATGAGGGTGAGTTCCTTATGACCTTAGATGTGAATAAATTCACTTGATTTTAGATGGAAGAATGATAAACGATTCTTTCATTTAAGATAGATTAAACAAATCTTGTTTGACAGGAGAGAAACAAGAGAATTACAAAAAAGGAGTTAGAGAAGATGAAAAATAAGTACATGCCAACCGCATTAGCGTTGTACATTAACTATTTTGTTCATGGGATGGGAGCTATTATCTTATCTCAAAATATGGATGCTTTAATACAACAATTTAATACGGATCGCGCTGGTGTTTCATATGTAATTTCAGGGCTTGGAATTGGACGTTTATTAGTATTATTCGTTTCAGGTGCGTTATCAGATAAATTTGGACGTAAACCATTCGTTTTATTAGGAATGGTTACTTATGTAGCTTTCTTAGGTGGAATCTTAGTTGCACCTAACGTAGCTGTTGCCTTTATTTTTGCTGTTTTAGCAGGTATGGCGAACTCATTTATGGATTCAGGAACATATCCAGCGTTAATGGAAGCTTTCCCAGAGTCTTCAGGAAGTGCCAATATTATAATTAAAGCCTTCATTGCAGCGGGACAATTCTTATTACCATTCATTATTAGTTTCTTAATTGCAAACGATTTATGGTACGGATACTCATTCTTATTCTGTATTGCAATTTTTATTATCAATGGATTATTCTTATTAAAGTTAACATTCCCTCCTCATAAAGTAGAAAAAGCAGAAGTAAAAGAAGAGTCTGTATCAAATGAACCAAAGTCAAACTTCTGGATTGAAGGGGTTGCTTTAATTTTAATTGGATTCACTGCAACAGCGACTTTTTATATCATTCAAAACTATTTACCGACTTACGCACAAGAAGTTGCGGGTATGGAAAAATCAGCAGCATTAAAATTAATCTCATTATATAGTGCGGGATCATTTACAGCGGTTATCGTGACATCAATTTTAGTGGCTAAATGGATTAAACAAGTTCGATTTGTTTTTGTATATCCGTTAATTTCATTAATCATGTTAGTGTTATTATACTTATTCCCATCATCAATCATGTGTGTCGTTGGAGCATTTGTGATTGGATACTCAGCAGCAGGTGGTGTTTTACAATTAGCCTTAACAACAATGTCTGAGTTGTTCCCTAAAAATAAAGGAACAATTACAGGAATTGTTTATACAGCATCAAGTATTGCTTCTTCAGTTTTACCTGCTTTAATTGGAATTATTTCAAACTCAAATGTCTCAAACATCATGTTATTAAACATCGTGATTACAGCGATCGGTGTAGTGTTAGCATTAGTCGTAAACATTCGTTATAACATGACATTTTCTTCTCGAGCATAATGAAAATAACTTGTGTCATCCCCCCTACGATGACCTATAGTGAAAAGACATCTACTTAAGTAGATGTCTTTTTTTGTTAATAGCGACTTTTTATTTTGCTATTAGGGAACACTATAAGTTGAATTGTGCATTTATAAAACTAAATTTTTTGTTTCATAGTTGCGATTAGAATCTGATGAAATTAACCTATGAAATCTTAGATAGATTATCTAAGAGAGCTCCTCGAGGTTATATACATCATTAAATGCCTTATTAAATGAGATGTTATATATATTGTTTGAGGATAAGTGATATCCAGTTAGAAGTATCGGATTACTAAAAACGTGATAAACTCATAAATTAATACAAATTTATTAAAGAAAAATGTCTCAAAATGTTAGGCTTTTGCATATCTTATAATAAAGGGATTGGAGGGATGGTGTTGTGATTAGAAAAGAAATTGGGTACTTAAAATTAACGACGGTGATCATTCAGTTGCTAATTATCTTATTATTGGCACCTGTAACGCATCATTTTATTGATTATTTATTTGGTGGCTTAGTCATTAATATATTAACTTTATCTATTTTATTTTTATTACATGCTTATACGTACCGAGAGTGTAGCCGAAGTCGCATGTTAAAAAGTGGACACTTATTTGGAATTGTAGCAGTCATGTTTCAAACAAGCATTCCGTTATATGTTTTATCGACCATTGTACTAGCAGTTGAAACTTATCTATTACTCACAAATCGTTGGCCATTTAAAAAAGCTCCAATGAATCAACTGAAAAAAGTTAACCCACCTAAAAAAGGAGCAAAAATCTAATTTTTGCTCCTTTTCATTTATTAATTAATCTAACGCTTCCTTATAATAAGGAATTTCAATCACATTATCTAATTCATCATAGAAGGTGATATTAAGGTTATGATCAGGACTAGAGTCAGCATAGATGTCAAGGATTGGGCGATTATCTAGTACATAAGGATAACCTACTGTGAATAATCCAACATCTAACTCCTCAATATAGACCTGATTTTTATAGCTGATTTGTATACTTGTAGGTTGATTGGTCCATCCAACGACTAAAATCCCATAATTAATATCTGTTTGTGGTTTATATGGTTCAATAAGTGTATAAACATTATATATAGGTTCTTCATTTAGCTCTACTTTAGTTGAGAAAAGGTGATTTAAGCGATTAAAATTTGTTTTATAATACCCGTTAATCTTAACATAAGAAAACTTTTCATCCAAACTTATTTCAAAATCATCAATACGAATGACTTTAGCTTTATCTAAAATAGATAAAGGATATGTTTGATAAACTAAAGAAACATAAATTCCTAGAATATATGTTACTATTAAAGAAAATGTTAATTTCCAGCTCTTTTTGATAGGTTCTGGATTAGCATCTTTTAATGCATCTAACCCGTTTTCTTTTTTTATAGATCTTAACAATTTATGAAGAATTTGATAGAATAGTCCCCCTATTAAAAAACTAGTAGTCATTAATAAGACATTATTCATATTCGAAATTTCATTTAATTTAAATAATTTCAATGCTTCGAAGATAATTGAAATTGACACTGCATATTTAATTAACTTTTTATAACTATGCTGATCTGAAAGTAGACATGAAATAAAAAAACCAAATGGTGTGGCAATTAGAATCGTCTTTATTAGTTGAGAGTATCCATCAGTGAATGTAAAGGATGGCATCAATTGAGCTTGTCTAATCATACTTCTTAAACTGAATGTAAATTCATTGTCTTTTAATAATGTCATTTTAATAAAAAGTAATAGATATAACAAGAAGAGAAGAATAAATAGCTCTTTTACATTAAATTTTATTTTTTTTTTCTTTATATAATAAAGACGTGATCCAAACGTCAGTAGTGCAAATAAAAGTAATACAAGATAGTTCATAACTCCCACCTTTCTTATTAAATAAATTATACCAATTTTCGTCATGAAATGGTATAATTTTGGTGATATTATTAGAAAAGGGGGGAATTTATGAAAAAATTAGCAATGTTTGTCTGCTTAATGATTTTATCGCTAACAGCAAACAAAACAACTTTAGCGAGTGAAGTGACAGTCAATGATCCAAGTATTCAAGTTATTGTTGAGACAGGTGATTCATTTTTATCTGAGTCAATGAAAAATGTCGATCATTATGAGGATGTTTATGCACGTGCGTTATCACGCCCAACTTCAGCATTTAATTTATCAAGACCATATTATTTTGAAGTATTAGCTTCTCGTTCAGACATTTATTCAAACTATTACTTTACAGGGCATACAGGTATGATCAACTTCCACTTTGACGAGTATTATGGACAACGCGTATTTGAAAAAACATTTAAAGTTTATGTCTATGAACAAGGAACAAATAAAGAAATGTTTAATGTAGCTCTTAATAAAGGTGATGCATCAACAATTCATGCTTTAAATTTATCAACAAGTAAAGGATACTACTTCAAAGTTGTACCAAATGGTCAAACAAATATTAATGGTAAAGTTTATCGTTAATTAATGAATAAGAAACACCAAGACTTTCTTGGTGTTTTTTCATTAAGTGCATAAAATGTCAGTTATCGAAAAAATATTGTCATTTTTTAATAGTTAGTTCTACTATATTTTTCAACCATAAATTAGTAAAAAGTAATTAAAACTAGTTAAAATAGTAGTCTGAGAGTTGACGGAATTTTTCATTCATATCATAATGAATATATGTACCTAAAAAGAGTAGGTATGGGAGTAAGGAGGAAGCAAAATGTTTGATCATTCGAATTGTGGGATTGGGGCCATTGCCAATCTAGATGGGACATATAGCCATGAAATTATTGAACAAGGGATGACTTTACTAAAAGCTCTAAGTCATCGCGGTGGGACATCAAAAGATGGAACAGGAGATGGATGTGGAATCCTATTACAAATCCCTAAACCGTTTTATCAGAAAAAATATGATATTAACGAGCCATTTGCGGTTATGATGACATTTTTACCAAAAGAAATGGAAGATCGCAAAGTTGCCATGGATAAGATTTATGAAGCAATTCATGATTTTGATATTAAAATTATTAAAGAAATTGAAGTACCGGTAAATTCAACATTCTTAACACCAACAGCTAAGAAAACAGAGCCAATTCCAACTCAATTTATTTTTGACATGACTCATCATGATGAAGCTATTTTATATAAACTTCGTCGTCGTATTGAACAACATTGGAAAGAGGAAAAGTTGTCTGATCGAACATGTTATATTTTATCATGTTCATCTCAAACGATTGTTTATAAAGGATTATTACGACCAGAAGAATTACCGAATTATTATTTAGATTTACAAGATGAAGACTTTAGTTCAAACTTCTGTATCGTTCATCAACGCTTCAGTACAAATACAAAACCGTCATGGAATTTAGCACAGCCATTTCGTTACTTAGCACATAATGGAGAAATTAATACAGTTTCAGGTAATATTAAATGGTCAAATGCACGTGTTGGATTAGCCACTCACCAAGAAGTATATCCCATTTGTAATGAGCTAAACTCAGATAGTGCTAACCTTGATCGTACACTTGAAGCTTTATTACATGAAAACTTTGGAATCGAAGATGCGATTACGCGTTTATTACCAAAAGCATATGAACAAGATGCCCGTTTAAGTGATGACTTAAAAGCTTATTACGAATACAGTGAATTAAAACAAGAAGCATGGGATGGACCAGCCGGAGTCATTGTTTGTGATGGTCACAAATTAATTGCAACTTTAGACCGTAATGGATTACGACCATTCCGCTACGTTCAAACCGAAAATCAAATTATTTTAGCTTCTGAAATTGGTGTTTTAAATACGCCACTTGAAGAGATTAAAGTTGCAAGTCGTATTCAAGCTAGTGAAATTTTATGTGTTGACTTAGATACACAAACAATTACGACAGATGCTGATGTTAAAGCAGTTTTATCGACACAACAACCATATCGTGAGTGGTTAAACGAAAAAGTAATTCAACCAAAAGCGACGCACGAATTTGTTTCTGAGATTGAAAACTTTGAAGAAAATGAGCAAAAATTTGCTTATACAAAAGCGGAATATTTACAAGAGTTAAAACCGTTAGTTGAAACAGGAAAAGAAGCCATTGGGTCATTCCCATATACAGCTGCTTTAAATATGTTACAAGATCGCCCACAACTTTTCTTTGATTTCTTCAAACAAAACTTTGCTCAAGTTACTAATCCGCCACTTGATTCAATTCGTGAAAAGTCAGTCTTTTCATTAAAATCAAATATTACCTCTGTGACATCGTTACATGATGAACCGCTTGAAATTCCAGTTTATGAATTTTCAACACCATTATTAACGAGTGATCAATTTAAAGCCATTCTTGATGAAGAGCAATTTAAACCAACGATAATTAGTTTAGCTTGTCAAACAACACTTCGCGAAGCGATTGAAACATTAAAAACAACAATTGAACAAGCTGTTCAACAGGGAAGTAAATTAATTGTATTAGATCAAGAAGCAGCAGGTAAAGTGATGCCATCGTTAATGGCAATGACTGTAGCACATGATGTATTAGTTGACTTAGGAAAACGTCTTGAAGTTCGCTTAGTTGTTAAAGCAGCAGATGCCCGTTTACCAATTCATCATGCGATGTTAGTTGCTTACGGTGCTGATGTCATTTATCCATATTTCTGTTATCAATATATTGCTCGTCAAGTTGAAAACAAAGAAGAAGCCTTAACGAATTATATTAAAGGATGCGATGCGGCTTTATTAAAATTAATGGCTAAGATGGGGATTTCAACAATCTCTTCTTATCGAGGATCAAAAGTATTTGAAGTCGTTGGATTAGATGAAGAATTAACGTCATTATTTACGATTAAACCATCAATTTTTGGTGGAAAATCATTTGAAGATCTTGATGCTAACTTATTAGGGACTGGTCTTGACTTAAACAAGGTTAATGAGTATCAAAATATGGACTCAGCATTCATGACTCATGCGTACTCTAAGAAGTTCATTAAAGAAGTTAAAGCTGCTGTAGCGGCTAATGATTATGAGGTATTTAAATCGATTATGGAAGCAGAACGTGCACGCCAAATTAACTTACGCGATTGCCTACAGTTAAGTGGTAAGCAGCCAATTTCAATTGATCATGTGCAAAGTGAAGAAGAAATTGTTCGTTACTTTGTAGCCTCTGCGATGTCTTATGGGGCGTTATCAATCGAAGCACATCGTACGATTGCTCGTGCGATGAATGAATTACAAGCTGCTTCAAATAGTGGTGAAGGTGGAGAATTAGTTGAGCGTTTTGGAACAATTACAGCATCAAAAGTGAAACAAGTGGCATCTGGACGATTCGGTGTTACTTATGATTATTTAAGAAGTGCTGAAGAAATCCAAATTAAAATGGCTCAAGGAGCAAAACCTGGAGAAGGTGGACACTTACCAAAATCGAAAGTTGATGAACATATTGCCCGTGTTCGCTATGCAAAACAAGGGGTTGATTTAATTTCACCACCACCACATCACGATATTTATTCGATTGAAGATTTAGCTCAGTTAATTTATGATTTACAAACAACGAATCCAAGCGCTATGGTTAGTGTGAAGTTAGCATCGCTTGCGAATGTTGGAACTATTGCCAATGGAGTTGTCAAAGCAGGAGCTAAAAAAGTTGTCATTTCAGGATTTAACGGTGGAACAGGAGCTTCACCTAAATCATCATTAAAGTATACAGGTCTACCATGGGAATATGGATTATTCCAAACTCATAAATCATTATTAGAAAATGATGTTCGTCATGAAACGCTTATTCAAGTTGATGGACAAATTAAATCAGGATACGATGTAATCATGGGGGCTATCTTAGGGGCCGATGAATTTGGATTCGGAACAATGTGTTTAGTAATGGTTGATTGTATTGGATGTAAACAATGTCACACTGGAAAATGTCCAGCTGGAATTACGACTCAAAATGAAGCGTTACGTGCACGTTTAAAAGAAGATCCAACGATGTTAAAAACATATATGATGTTTGTTGCACGACAAACACGCGAATTAATGGCACAATTAGGTGTTCACACATTATCTGAACTTCGTGGACGTACAGAATTGCTTCAAATTCCAGCAGAAAATCCACACCATTTAAAACTAAATTGGTTAGAATCATTACCAGTTGAAAGTGATGATGTCTTAGAAACAAGTCCAACAACGCCAGTATTAACGTTCGTTGAATCATCTAATGAGCCAATTTCAATTGATACGACTCTTCGTACATTTGGTGTTCAATTAGTGAGCGATGAATCTTGTACAGTTGAAACGTATGGTTATGCCGGACAAAGTTTTGGGGCTTTCATGAATGAAAGTGTTGAACTTATCCACACTGGATATGCGAATGATTATGTTGGAAAAGGATTAAGTGGTGGACGTATCACAGTTAAGGCTGATGAAACGACACGACAAAAAGCAGATCACGATCTGATGTATACAAATCATCATTTAATTGCTGGGAATACAATTCTTTATGGGGCAACATCAGGAGCTTGTTATTTAGAAGGACGTGTTGGAGAACGTTTCGCCGTTCGTAACTCGGGAGCGACAGCAGTCAATCATGGAATGGGTGTTCATGCTTGTGAGTATATGACAGGTGGAGCCGTTGTTTCACTTGGTTCAGTTCAAGCTAATGTTGGTGCCGGAATGACAGGTGGGTTATTATACTTATATCAAGCTAAATATTTAGACGAGAAGTTAAATAAAGCCTATGTTCAAGAATTTGAAATGAAAGATCGTCATATCGAAATTTTAAAAGACATTTTAACAGATTATGTTGCGAAAACAAACAACCAATTAGTAACACATATTTTACAAAACTTTGATAAAGAAATTGCGAATTTCACATTAGTCACATCAGCTGATTATTATCAATTAGAACTATAATAAAAAGGACACCTTGTTATCATGTGCTCCCTTTACGTTAGTTTAGCTTGCTAACATTTAGGGGACACTGTAGCAGGTGTCCTTTTAATATAAGTTATTTATTATTTTTTCTGCTTCTTCTTTCGTTGTAGCGGGACTTACAAATGATTTTTCTGAATTATTAAACTTTAAATGAAGTTGATTCCAACTTGAATCAATATAGGCTTGAGCCACTGATTGGATCGCATTAAATTGATACGTGTGGACATCACCTAATAAATATTTATGATCCACTGTTTCAAACCCTAAGTCATGAATCGTGATGGGCTCACTGACTGAAAGATTATATTGCTTGATGATTGACTCTCGGATGAATTCAATCGTTCCAGAGAAGTGATTCGCTGCAAAAAGCTGCATCGTTAATGTCCCTTTAATCACAACAGTCATTTCTTGAGTGTTTTCACCTTCATATAAAATGCCATCATATTCTTTTTCAATTTCTTGGTGAATCGGTATATTTAAAACTAAATATACAAGTGCACAAATGGTGATAATCCCGCTCATTAAGAAAAGATATTGAATTCGTTTCAAATTGATCACATCCCTTATTTTCACTATTATATAAGAGAAAGAAGGAATTTTACAGATTCAAGGTAAATATTTACAATAAATAAAAGCGTGTTATAATTAAAGGTGAAAAATTAAATCTCCATATGCTAGGGGTGCCTGATGGCTGAGAGATAGGAAACTATTAACCCTTATCGACCTGATCTGGATTATGCCAGCGTAGGGAAGCATTATGAAAAATAGATGATTTTTATCTTTTAATCATGGTGACGACTGGCTATATTCCTTTGAATATAGTCTTTTTTTATGGAGTGAAAGGGGAAAGTAATGAAATTCACTGATGAACTATTTAATGAAGTGCGCGAAATTTGGGAAGGGTATTTAACTCATCCATTTGTCAAAGAACTAGGAGAAGGGACCCTTGATCATAACAAATTTAAAAACTATTTAATTCAAGATTATCTTTATCTGAAAGAATATACGAAAGTTTTTGCGCTAGGACTCATTAAAGCTAAGACGATTAACGAGATGAACCTTTATTATCGATCAATTACAGGGACGATGGAAGATGAATCACAGGTGCACATCAATTATTTAAAAGGCTTTGGTTTAGAAAAAGATATGCTGGAAACTTATCTTCCGCATTTGATAACAGCGAGTTACACGAGCTATATGCTAGGTATTGCTCTGAAAGGAGGTTTAAAAGAAATTGCCATGACTATTTTACCGTGTGCTTGGAGTTATTACTTTATCGGCCATTATTTACAAAAGACTTACACTATTGAAGATAACTTTTATCAAGATTGGATTTTAGAATATGCTTCAGATGACTATAAAAAAGTTGTTGATTTATGGATTAATTATGTAAATGAAGTTTGTGAGGATTTAACTGATGCTGAGCTTCATCATTTAAAAGATATTTTTATTAAATCCAGTATCTATGAAATGAAATTTTGGGATATGGCTTACGAAGAAGGGAAGGAGTTAGTATGAAATCAAAAATCACAAAAAAACTAGCATTAAGCAGTATGTTGATAGCAGTGGCAACTATTCTTGGAACCTTCTCTATCCCAATTTTAAGTACAAAATCATCGCCTATTCAACATTTAGTCAATGTGATTGCAGGTGTCACACTAGGACCAAGTTACGCGTTATTTACTGCATTCGGTGCTTCCTTACTTCGAAATATGCTTGGAACTGGAAGTCTTTTAGCCTTTCCTGGGAGCATGGTCGGTGCCTTTTTAGCAGGACTTTTATATAAACGATTTAGAAAAATTGAAGTTGCGGTAGTTGGAGAAGTCATTGGAACTGGAATTATTGGAGCGTTACTTGCTTATCCACTTGCGACTTTAGTACTTGGTAAAGAAGTGGCGCTCTTTGCTTATTTAATTCCATTTTCACTCAGTTCTTTAGTCGGAAGTCTTGTCGCATATCTTGTTCTTCAAATTAAAACCATTCGTTTTTTATTAAAGCAAGAGAGTTTAAATCTTTAATAGAAATTATAATTACATAAATTTATAAGAGTAACGACTGCTATATATAAACAGATAAGTATTCTACTCTAAGGTGGCAAACAAAAATACTGATATCCTTTAATTTATAAAGACACCCTATCGTCCAGGGGTCACCTGCCATTTACGAAGTAAATGT
>JAUMTV010000102.1 GCA_030531025.1 Turicibacter sp. | reverse complement strand
TATCTTTTCAATAAAAAAAGTCAGACTAATCTAAACTAGTCTGACTTTTTTCTATTTCTTTAAAGTGATTGTCAATTTCATTAAATCACCATCAATTAATGTCTCAAGCGTTCCACACTGTTGTTCAACTAACGCTTCTAAAGCCGTTAATTGAGTCGAATTTGCCTCATCCTTTAGGACACTGCGCGTAATTAATTTAACCTGCTCATCTTCACACATCATTTCTAAATAAACACGTGAATGATCTAAGGCATCACTTGAAATCTCTTCTAATAAGGTTTGAATTAACAGCTTCATCGATGATTCATGACACGTCATGAAGATATTTTCTTTAGGAAATCTTACTTTTACTTCAAGCGGGATAAACTGCTCTTCAAGTGAAACCATCGTATCTGAAATAAGCTTCGTTAAATCAATCCTTTTCATTGGTTGATTAAACTCACACAATTGAATCATTGTCCCTAGCTGCTCAACGACTTCCTCTACTCTTTCAACTCCATTTAAACGTGACTCAAACTTAATAAGTGTCTCTTTAAACAATGCTAACTGCGACACCATGACAGCAACACGTGGATCCTCTTGAGTCATAACCTTCTCCTCAACTACAGTTTTTGTCACCACTTTTGGACGACGCCAAAGCCAAATTAATTGTCCTAAAATTGTATGACGACGAATCATTTGCCATGGACCAATCACAAAAAATTCTTTAATATACAATGCATGAAGCGTAATAACAGCTATAAATCCACCCCAGCAAATTAAATTGATACTCCCTACTGACCAAGAAGCTAACTCAATTCCAAAATACCAATCCATTAATTCTAACAATTGACCTGAATGTGTGAAATAAACTAAAAATGGAGCTCCCATCACAGCAAAGATTGTCCCAATCACAAATAAGAAACGTAATTCAAGAGGAACATGCATCAATCCTCTCACGATGGCTAACTGATTAAACCATGCAAATGGCACAATCAAAATAATGAGCATCACTATAACGGCAGTGAGGACTAAGTATGGAATCGTAAAAACGATATATCCATCCTCTAGATGATAGTGATAGTCTCTTGCAAAGAATCCGTTTTGAGGTAATTCTTTTGGAATTCCTAAAATCATCTTTACATTTTTCGGCTGGTATGAATAAAAGAAATTTGATTCTTCTAACGATGTTTTGATACTAAATTCGTCAGCTCCATAAACCTGTTTGATCTGAAGATTTCCACTTTCATCAAATTCGACTTCAATAATAAATTGATAATGTGAAGTCACTTCCTTTGATGAAATCTCTTCTTCTCCTTCAAATACTTTTGCTAATAAAGTTGCATTTCGTTCTAATACTTTTTCACTCTCTAATTGTTTGATATAATAATCTAACTCATCAACATTGGCATTGATCCAACTGCTACCATAAGAGACACTTCCTGGAACCTCATCGCTTATCATAATATCACCGGAAGCTTCAAACGCTAAATACTGCATTCCATCAGATAAAGTACTCATAAAACTCATCGTATCAAAATAGTTTCCTGCTAATTTTTCAGACTGTTTCACGATGTTTGGATACTGCTGATAAATACCGATTGCTCCCCCTGCTATCATCACTAGTAGAATAAGTGCTGCAATCACTTTTTTTCCTATATTTAAAGTTGCTTTCATTCAATCACCTTCCTATTCAACTACGCTCTTTTAAGCTACTCACATTTTAGTCAATAAATCTTAAAAAAGAGTTTAGATAAATCTTAAATTTTTCTTAATATAAATTTTATTATACAAGAAGTCCCTAACTATTAACTATAAACTATTGTCTAAATGGACTAAATGTCTTTTTCAAAACAAACCATTTATCAATCATTCTGTTTAGCCACCTTCATTGTTACAAGCATAGTCCATATACTTTTTTTAATATTCTTGTTCACAAACTCTTTAGATACTAAAATAAATTACATTTCAAACTCTCACTCTAATTCATAGTCTATCAAGACTGATTTCTTACAAATCAAGCTTCTATAACTAATAAGGTCCTTTAATAAAAAAGAGATGATCTCTGATTTGTGAATCATCTCTTTTTATTATTTAATTACGAAGTGATACATAACGGATACGACTAGTCCGATTGTCACCATATTTCTAAAAATATCTCCTGCAGTCATACGTTCTTCCTGATACTTATACTCTACCTTTCGTTGCACCTAATTGACACTCCCTTAATATTCTTTACCCATCATTTTATCAAAGAGATCTTAAATGATTCTTAACCTCATCTACAATTATACTCGAAAAACTTCATTTTCCAACAAAATAAATTATTTTTCGGCGACTATTTTATAATAAAATGAAACATGACCGCAACAACTAAACTAATCGTCAGAATATTTTTGAAAATATAACCAAAACTCATTGGTTCTTCTTCATATTTATACTCTACTTTACGTTTCATCACTCATCGCTCTCCTTAACTTATCGATATCCCCTAATATACACTCAGAATCTTAAAAAATTGCGATGATAATTCTTAATAATTTCTTAAGGTGCCACGTTAAGCGTGTTCAGTCTTTTACTTTAGAGCTTTTTCTTTAAAAAATATTCTAAATGTCCTTTTGGGCAATCTTCTAAAACCCCAAAAACTTCATAACCCCTCATCATATAAAAAGCTTTAGCTTGAAAATCAAATGTTGACAAATGAACCAGATGCCCACCTAAAGCCTTTGCTTCATGTTCAACAGTTGCTAATAACTGACTTCCATAGCCTTGATGACGATATCTTTGATCAACCCACAATGCATCAATATATAACACATGCCAGCAGACAAGCATGGCTAAAACTCCTGCTATCACCTCCCCCGCTTCATTTTTTAGGCATCGATTAATTGAAATAAAGGGAACAGTTTGTGTAAATGGTTCGCACATCTCATTATAAGTCATCAAAGACTTATCTATAAACTCAACTTCTTCATTTGTTGGAATTGTTAAAAACATTCTTTCACCCTTTCTATCTCACCTGTTCATACCAATCAGATAACGTCCGATCTTCATAACTAACTTCAAAACAAAGACCTCCTTTGAAGATTCGTAACGTATCTTCTCCATTAAACATTAATGTTTGAACTAACTCATCTTCTTCGTATAATTCATAAATGACCGCTGGCGATAACAATAACTCATCATCTCGAATAAGATTTCCTACTTTCGCGGTGTCAAGAATACGGATGAGCTCTTCAATTGACGACGGATCTTGGATAACAGTCGCTACCTTCTCTAGCGTGGTACCACCTTCATTTGATATAATGTGAACACTATCTATCAAAGAAACCTCTTTTGTAACTTGGCCACACCCACCTAAAAATAGCAGTAACGCCACTCCAATTAAACCCTTATTCATACCATCGCCTCCTCAATAAAGTTTAATCACGTAGATATCAAAATATGAAAAAAACTGTCTTCTAAAAGATAGTTTTTTCTCATACTCACTTAACAAAACTTCACTACAATAACTTTAGAATCATACTTCATACCAACTATAGTTTTATGACGTTGAATCTTTTCTAGATTTGATGTAAACTTAAATAATTAAGTTAAGCTAAATCGTACGAAATAGAGGGGGTTATCATGCCATATGCTCATCAATTTGGAATCATTGATTGTCTTGAAGACTATGAAGAAAATGAATATGAGCCAGAAAAATATCATTGTATTTCAGTAGATGGAGATTTAATTGATGAAATCTATCATCAAGGATTTGGTGATAAAATGAAAACATTAGAAACGTTTGCCCATAATATTAATCATCCTTATAAAGATCTTGCCTATTATGGGACCACTTTAATCCCACCTAGTTCTCTTGAACACTTTTTAACTATCATTCTTGAAGAAAATAGAAATTATCAATCAGATGAACTTTTAAAACTAATCAATAAAATATCTGATGCGATAAAAGAAAATAAATGGATGATTCATTACGGTATTTAATCGTAACACTAACTAAATACCAAATGAAAAAGGACCAAAGAATGGTGCCACCCCCCTAATAACTAGGGTACACCTCTAATTGGTCCTTTTTAATATACTCTTTCATTCTAATCTTTGAGCATAACGTTCTTTCAAATTCGTAATAACCGATAGAAATCATATTTAAAAATAAACTTTTTTGATTCGTTCTTGATAATGAGTTGGATTTTCACCACAAAACTTTTTAAAGACACGATTAAAATACAACTGATCTTTAATTCCTACTAACTGTGCCACTTCTTTTATCATAATATCAGGAATTTTTAATAATTCTTTAGCTTTATATATTCTTAATTCATTAATATAGCTATTAATTGTCTTTTTTGTTTCTGCCTTAAATAAACGACTTAAATAAGCCTCATTTAAGCAAGCATAAATAGCTAAATCTTGAAGGGTAATACGTTCATCAAAATGCTCATGAATATAATTTAAAACATTCTGAATTTCTGGTCGATAATGTGAAAACTCCTCCTGGGAAATAGCAGGAGATACTTCTTTCTTTGACTCTTCTTTAAATAACTTTTTACATGTCGTTAACTTTGAAGCTGAATCAATCATAAGTCGTTTGGAAGCTTGCACATCCCTCTTGAAGTGATTTTTCATCTCTTTCACAACATTAAACCAACAATCCATTAATTCAGGATCTTCAATATATGTTTGTTCATATATCATTACTAATACTTTATCATTTGTTAAATGAACGATATCATAATCATATCGATTTAATCTAACTTTAATTAGGTCATCTAAAATAGCTAGTTGCTTAGAATCTATTGGCTCATAAAATCTTAATTGAAATAAGCTAAACCGAGGTTCAAATAAATGATATAACTGAATATAATGTTCTAATTCATCATCACTATAATAAACATCACCAGTTAGTACAGTCATCAAAAATGTTTGACGTCCTACTCTAAAACTCTCTGATTTTTCACGTTCTATGAACTGCTTCTTTAATTCTTTTGAAGCCCGATCAATCGCTGAAATAATATCTTCTTTTGTTACTCTACTTTTAATATAGTAATCAAATGCCCCAAGTTTTAATGCTTGACGCACCCAGCCATAATCACTTTGATGACTTAATACAATCACTTTGGTATGATACCCCCTCGAATTAATTTCTTCTAGTAAGTTTAATCCATTAAATGTGGGCATATTCAAACCTGTTAAAAGTAAATCTATAGGCTGTTGTTCCATCACTTCAAGTGCTTCAAGTCCATTTTCACATGTTGTTACAATGTCACAACCATACTCTTCCCAATTCACAATATTTTGTAGATACACACGAACAACTTGTTCATCATCGACAATTAAGATCTTTAACAAAGGATATTCCCCCTACCTATTTTTGTTTTGGTATCTTAATGATGACTACCGTTCCTTCATGAAAGTGACTAACAGTCTTAATAGTGACTTCATGTATAAGATAATTTTATGCGCTGCATGATAAGAATCATTCCATTTGAAACTATAAATTTCTCGTTAATCATTTAATGCTATCTTCAAATGAATAGTGTCTACTTCAAGAGTCAATTACTTTCTTTATTAAAATTAAGATGACATTGACTGTGACACAAGCTTTTATCTTAACCTTTATTCATCCTGTCTATTTTATCTTCCGTTAACCACGACTATACACCACTTGCTTGGATGATTACCTTCTCATGGAGCTAATTGATAACTTTAAAACAAACCATCCACCCAATCATCATTTATAGAAGTTGATGTGAAATTTAACTTTACACCACTTTCCTACATTCCATTTATTCCCTAATTATATCACAAATAAAAAACGCTTTCTACATTGAAATGAAATAACATTTACATATTTTTTACTTTTAATTCCTAAAAAATTCTTACACTTATAATAAATATTCATTATTTTTTTTTATATTTTAGATCATTTGAATAAAAAAATCTTAAGTTATACAATAACCTAAGATTTTTTATTTTCTATTGTAATAAACTCATTAGTTGCTCTTTATGCTCTTCCATCCACAACACTTGATCAACTAACTTCAAAATTTGTTTCTTCAAATACTCAGTTTTCTCGGCAATTTCCGAGGAAATATTACAGCGATAGCGCGTCACAAAATGTAAGACAACATCTAATCGCCGTAATAAAATCAATGAGGGTAAAAACTTAATTTCTTCATTAGTTAATTGTAAGGTTTGTTTTAATCCTTCCATAAACGCTTCTAGTTTAGACCAAATTTCATCTTTTCCTTCACACAATACTTCAGATAAACAAATTGCAAATTCCATGGAACGTAAGTCCTTTGTTACAAATTCAAAATCTAAAATGCGTGAAATCATCCCGTTATCATCCATTAATAAATTAGATGAATTAATATCTCCATGAATGAGTTGTTTAGGTAACTTAGCTAAATCTTCTTTAATCTTCATCAACTCTACATAACATTGTTCAACAATTTTTAACTCATCACTTATATCTTTAAAGGCTTCATCGGGCACCTGACAAAACGTTCGAATATCATGATTTGGATAAGCCTCATCTAACTCATAGTACGGCGAATATCCTTCACCTTCATCTTCTAACATGGATAATGCTTTACTTAATCCACCAATCATTTCACCATAATTTTTATATTGATCCAATCGCTCTAACTTTAAGTTAACCCCTTCTTGATATTCAAATAACACAGCTAACTTATCATTGTGTTTAACGAGATACTTTCCCTCATTTGTTGGAACTAAAACAGGAACAGGAACTCCTTTTATTGTTCTTAAAACCTTTTGTTCTACCTTCACCAACGTCTCATCGTTATGATTTTGATAAACTCTTAGCACATACTTTTTCCCTTCATGTTCAATGAAGCGGGTTAAGTTATTCATTCCACTAGCACCTTGATTAACCTGACACTCACCTTGAAAATAACTTTTTAAAATCTCTCTGATTTGATTACTATTCATCTACATTCCTCCTAAAACAAATTCATTATAGCACATAAAAAATCACTAGTTTAACTAGTGATTTTCCTTTATAAAATTTTATCTAAAAACTCTTTTGTACGTGCTTGTTTAGGATTTGTAAATAACTCTTCAGGTGTTGTATCTTCAAGGATTTGACCTTGATCAATAAAAATGGCACGCGTAGCTACATTTCTAGCAAAATTCATTTCATGCGTCACAATCACCATCGTCATTCCGCTTTCGCCTAATTCTTTCATAACATCTAAAACTTCTTTAACCATTTCTGGGTCAAGAGCTGATGTTGGCTCATCAAATAACATCAACTTCGGATTTAATGCTAATGAACGAGCAATAGCGACACGTTGCTTTTGTCCTCCTGATAACTTAGCTGGATACACATCAATCTTATCTGCTAATCCAACACGTGTTAGTAAATTCAAGGCAACATTATGTGCAGATTCCTCATCCATCTTTTTTAATAATTTTAAAGCTAATGTAATATTTTCCCCAACTGTCTTATTTGGAAAGAGATTAAAGTTTTGAAATACCATCCCAATATGTTCACGAATTTCATTTAAATTCGTCTTTGGATCTAATAGATTAGTTCCTTCAAATATAACATCTCCTTCTTCAGGAACTTCTAATAAATTCATACAACGTAGTAAGGTCGATTTTCCTGAACCCGATGGTCCAATGATCGTCACAATTTCACCTTCTTGAATTTCTAAATCAATCGATTTTAGAACTTGTTTTCCATTAAAAAACTTTGATAATTGCTGGATTTTAAGCATCTTGATTTAATCTCCTTTCAAACATCGATACTAACTTCGAACAAACTGATGTTAAAACAAAGTAAATAATCGCTGCAACAATATAAACTCCAAATGCATTGAAAGTCGCTGCCGTCACTTTATCAGCATTATACATTAAATCAGCTAATCCAATAACTGAAACGATCGCTGATTCCTTAATAATGACAACAAACTCATTTCCAAGTGCCGGTAAAATATTTTTAATTGCTTGTGGCAAAATAATATGCTTTAACGTTTGTTTTTCGCTTAACCCCAGTGAGCGTCCCGCTTCCATTTGTCCTTTATCTACAGCTTGAATTCCAGCTCTAAAGATTTCTGCCACATATGCTCCTGAGTTAATCGCTAATGCAATGGCACCAACTATGAACTCTGCTGGAATAGGTCCTACGGGTTTAAGTCGAATATGAAATAGTTGTGGAATCCCAAACCAAAAAATAAATAATTGAATCATTAAAGGTGTTCCACGGAAAAAAGCAATATATAAATCAGATACCTTATTTAACCCCTTTCCAATCACCCCTTTATAATTAAATCGTGTAATTGAGATTAACACTCCAATTAATGTTCCAAAAAATACTGTTAAAAGAGCTAATAAGATTGTTATCCCTGTTCCCTTTAAAAACATTGGATAATAATCAATAATAAAATTAAACATTTCTTCACCTACTTTATTTTCTTATTGTTCATTCGCAATTTTCATTGCTTCTTCTAACATAACGCCTAATGTTCCATCCGCTTTTAATGAGGCAATAATGTCATTGACTTTCGCCACTAACTCATCTGATCCTTTTGGCATGGCAACTGCCATAGCTTCTTCTGACTCAATTGTAATATCAGATACAACAACATCATCAAACTCTTTTGCATATCGACTAGCAATATCTTTTCCTAAAATAACAGCATCCACATTTCCATTACTTAACTCTAATACGATAGATTGTGTCGTCGCTAATTCTTTAACATCTGATGTAAGTGACTCTGCAATTGGCGTTTGAATACTTCCTAATTGTGTTCCAATTTTAACATCTTTTAAATCGTCTTCTGTCTGATAATTAGCAGCTTCTGTTTCTCTAACTAAAACAGCATTTTCACCTGTGTAATAGAAATCTGAAAAGTCAACTTGTTTAAGACGCGTTTCATCTGGACTCATTCCTGAAATGACCATATCAACTTGTCCAGATTGTAGTGCACCAATTAGTCCACCAAAATCCATATTTTTAAATTCAACCTCTACTCCTAATTCTTCAGCAATTTTTTCAGCTAGCATCACATCAAAACCAACTAAAGCCTCTTTCCCATCAATCATTTTAAAAAACTCAAACGGTGGGTAATCTCCTGATAAACCAACTAATAATGTTCCTTCACTTTGAATATCTTCTACCGTAACTCCTTCTTGGCCACAACCAACAACTCCAACTAACATGAATACTAAAACCATCAATAACTTTTTCATAATTTTTCTCCTCCTTAGTTTCTCTCACATTTGAACTGTCCTTTTTCGACAAGTAAAAAGACCGCCTCTGTAATCAAGAGGCGATCTTTAAACCGCGGTACCACTCTTATTGATACAGTTATTCTATCAATTAAAGGTAGCTATGTTTTATAAAAAAAAGGTCATCTCTTATAAACATAAGAGACGACCTACTGACCGCGTTACCACTCTAATTGATACAACAAAAATGTATCCACTCTGCTCTGTAAGGGGAGTACCCAATTATCATACTCTATACGATCGTATATTTGTGATAATTTCCATAGAAGGGCGTTTCACACACAAGAACTGGCTAGACTCACACCAACACTAGCTCGCTTGGCAGTTAACCTTATGGCTACTTTCTTCGTCAAAGGATTTATTCAAATCAAATTGTTATTTATATTTTAAGGTAGATTCACCTAAAAAGCAAGAGTTTTTCTCGAAAATTTTTTCAAAATTATTTTTTTAAAAAAAGTATTAATATTTATACATATAAGTAGCGATAAGTTTTTCATAGCGGAAAAACTTTTAGCGCTACTATAATTAGCCTTTCTACCAAAAAGACTAATCAACTCAGCCTGTTTCTTAAAATGTAAAATATATTTCGCTATTTATACAGATATTGATTATAACTTATAGAAAGCGATATCAACATTATGAAATACACCTATGTTCCTAATGACTATCTACCTTTTATTAGGCTTTAATTTCACTAAATTTTATCCTCTATTTTTCTTCAGTCCACGTTTTATAAGCTTGCTTTAACTCTTCTAAATCAAGTGTAATTAATTGTCGAATTAATCTTTTTCTCATGTCAGGATCTTGATAGTTACTAATAACCATTTGTCTTATCTCACCTAAAAGATCGACATACTCTGCATACGTCTCATCATATTTTGCCTCTAAATCTTGTTTGATTTTTCGTGATAATGCAGGGCTTTTTCCACCTGTTGAAACACTTAAAAGTAAGTCCCCTCTCTTAACAAAAGATGGAACCGTATAGTTAGATAACAAAAGATTATCAACAACATTCACTAACTTTTTGTGACGATGACAATACTCCCCGATTTCTTGATTAATCTTTGAATCATTTGTGGCAGCCACAACGATGTGGCAGTCTTCAATATACTTTTCCTGATACACATCTTGAATTAATTCAATATTTTTAAGACCATAAAACTCTTGAATAAACTGTGGTGCTACAACTTTTACTGCCTTATTAAAATGGATAAAATTTTGGCACTTTCGATAAGCAACCTTTCCCCCACCAATAATGACAATATCAAACTTCTCTAACTCTAAATTAACTGGATATAACACGAAGCTCCCTCTTTCTTATTTTTAGGCTGTGTTTTAAAAGAATGTTGATATTTAATTAAAATAATAAACTTCACGATGAATTAACTACTCGTACTATCCATAAAAAGTCATGAGATCAACAGTTGGAGTCATCAACACATATCTAAAACAGAGCCTATTTTTAAAAAAGGACTGATCACAACGACTTGTAATCAGTCTTTCATTACTTACTTCATTTTATTTAT
>JAUMTV010000101.1 GCA_030531025.1 Turicibacter sp. | reverse complement strand
TTCGTTTATTGTGGTGCCCTCCAGGCGTGATGGTCTATATATAAACAGAAATGTATTTTATAATGCTACATCAATCTTAGTTGGTAAGCCGCTTTAACACTAAGACAGACTATAGTCCAGGGGTCACCTAGCGATTTCTGAAAGAAATCTATCCCTCCATTGCTAGGGAATGGGTCACCTACCATTTTCGAAGAAAATGTATCCTCAATTGCTAGGGCTTTAAACCTTTTTATGATGTTAAATCCTTATCTGGACTTATCTAAATAATTGAAATTAAAAAAAGTCCGAATCATCGATTTTTTTTGATGTTCGGACTCTTTATATTAACTAACATCTTTGACACTCCTATTTTACCTCTTGATATCCTAATAACACCACGTGGATCACCACTTCTAAAACTTCTAAAATTACTTTCATTATAGTCTCCTTTTTAAGCTTCTAATTGAAAGGCGCGTTCATCATAACCAGCCATGACCACTAAGACAATCACTTGAATCACTTCTAAGAATCGTTTCATTGTATCATCTCCTCGTTATTTGATGTATTCATTATACCCTTCAATTAGATTATCTCCTATTTCACTACGTGACAATAACCTTGCAGTTTTGTCACCTTCACTATTATTTCTATTATTTGGTTATTTATTCAAAATTTTAGAAAAAAAGTCAGGATTATTCTCCTGACTTCATATATGTTGCAATAAATTGATAAATTCCATCAAAATATTCTTTTTCCATCACACTATCGGCTTCACAATGACCTAATCCGTTAATATACCATAAAGCTTTTTTATCATGTGGAATAGCATCAAAGATATACTGACTACTTTCAGGTGATGTCACCTTATCTTCTTTTCCATGAATCAATAGAACAGGGACCGTAATATTTTTTACCGCATCAACTGGTTGAATATCATCGTAAGTTAAACGCTCTTTCACTTTTAAGACAACATTTCCCGCCCATTTGGCGAAGCTAACAGGTAAAAACGGAATATTCTCTGCAATAATTCCGAGTTCGACTGCACTCTCCATTGTATGATAAGGCGCATCTAACACATAAAAATCAACATTTTTACTTTCTTCATTTAGCTCAGTATGCATCGTTGACGTAGCTGCTCCCATTGAAAATCCATGAACTCCGATGATTCCACCTGGATAAAGAGCGCGTGTATACTCCGCGACAGCTTCTAAGTCGAAGCGTTCATATAAACCAAAGGTAAAGTTATCTCCACCTGTTAATCCCGTATTTCTTTGATGATAAACAACAACGTTATACCCGTTTTCTAAATAATTAAAAGCCACATTTAAGACTTCATGATAATTACTTCCAATACCATGAACGACAATCATTGCATCTGACGTTTCTTGATTTGACTTAATGCTAAGTGTTTCGACTTCGTAACTATTTTCCTCACTGTTTACAAACACGGTCTCATGTTCATATTTCTCTAACTTCTCTAACACTTTATCTTCTCGATTTGAATAAAATTCTTCCATCTCTTCTGCTTTAACGGATGCTTTTTTACCAACCGTTCCATCATAAACCATTCCACCAATAATCCATGTTGCTGCACCAACAACTGCAGCCGAAGTCGCTGTAGCAATTCCCGATCCAATCAATACTTTCTTCTTTTTCATAGCAACACCTCATTACTTTTAACTTCAAATAATTTTTTTACTTATTATAACAAATAATAGTTTGTGCATCAAACTTTTTGGATTGTAAACATTTTACACTTATATTCGACACAATCAAACACCATACTATTATTGTTGTGACACACAACAAACTTCTCAGTCTGGAGGATTTAGGTATGTTAGAAAAAAACCCAAGTATCAAATGTAACGTTAGCAGTTGTAAATTTAATAACAAAAATAAACACTACTGTAAATTAGAGACAATCAAAGTTGGAACACATGAAAAAAATCCAACTCAAGTAGAATGTACAGATTGTCAATCATTTGAACTTCAAGAATAGCTCAATCCTCTCCTAATATCTTTTAGCTAGATCACATTGATCTAGCTTTTTTTATGCTTTAGTTCATAAAAGATGTCATGATGTTAATCTTAATTCTCAAACAAATGTCTACCAAATCTAAATCTTAACTGATTAAGTACGGATAATGTTCCTTCTATTTTTATAGTTATTGATGCTGCCCCACGTTTTAAGTTTATTCCTCTTGTCGTAACAACTTGTATATAATCAGAAAAAGACTAAAAACATAAATAAGAAAATGATACCTGATGAAACAAGACAAATTGTTTTAAGCATGAGAACAAAACCTGGACTAATTAATCGATAAATCGTGAGTTGCACAACTTGATCTGAAAAAACAATCGTACAGTCGTCTGACTCCCCCATCTTCTCGATCTCATTTAAGTCATACCATAGGTTTTTAGTCGAGTAATACATGCCCTTATCATTATATAGCGTAATCCAATAATTATAATGCTCCATATTCCAATACGCGATTTCAACTTCATCATCTATCACTAAAATGGTTCCTTAACCATCACATTCCCTACTTCAAATTTAATCGCTTTTTGTTCTACCATAAAATCAGCGTTTCATTATCAAACAAAGTCTTTTTCTAAAATAAACTAAACCAAATTATGATATACTTTTGTATATCATATCATCTTTATCTCAACATTTCTTTAAAGAAGAAGAGGGACTCACTATGCACAACTATGTTAAAACAGTTAAAGAATTTCGTGAAACAGTACTATCTGAATTAAACTTTACAGCTACACAAGAAAAATACTGTACGTTATATAGCAATAAAAAAAATCCTAAAAACGGATTTTTCTTACTATATGAGCGTCCTGGCTACTATGAGTTTGGTATTGCTGATTATACGATTGACCACCCTTTTACCATTCATTTTGATAATCCGCAACGACTTGTCCGTTTAGGAACGGTCTACAAAGGAACGACTGAATTCCAACTAGATAATGCGCCCGTTTCTTCGTTCAAACCATCTTCTTTCTTTGTTGTTGAACAGGATCTTAAAGGAAAGCAAACATGGCATAAAGGTCAACATTTTCATGGCGCTGAACTGACGATTTATGAAAATTATTTTAATGACATCATTCAACCGTTATTAAAAACAGAGTTTAACTTCGATTTATTTATTAAAAATTATACGTATAACTACCTTCCACTTGAAGTCATGTCAATCATTCAATCGATGCAGGCACTGTCTAATAAAAATGCCCTTGACCCCTTACAACTTGAAAGTGCCCTTTTACAATGTATCTCTATCATTATTCAAACGATTGAACAATCTCCCGATAACACGTTTACGAATCAACTTTACTATGGAAAAGTTAAGATTGGAACGGATCGTTATTTGCATTTAAGTGCACAAGATATTCAAAGCATTCAAAAAGCTCATGACATCTTAACACAACAAGTCGAAAATCCACCGACTATTGATAAACTCAGCGAAATGGTTTTACTCAATCCACAAAAGTTACAAGCAGGATTTTCACATTACTATCATCAATCGATTGGAGACTTCATTACTTCTTTAAAAATGACATTGGCTGCTAATTTATTATGCACAACAGATATGAGAATTTCAGACATATCCCAAAAAGTTGGTTATCTTTATCCAAGTAACTTTATTAAAATGTTTAAACAAACTTATGATTGTACCCCGCTACAATATCGAAATCATAGTAAAAACAAACCGATCCTTTAATCACAAAAAACAGCTAAGTACACTTAGCTGCTTTTATTTTCTTCTTTAATTTGTAACACATTCCAACGAACTAATAACGTGACACCAAAAACTAAACTAGCAGCGATATAAATGAGCCAATAAATTTGATGAACAAATAACTCAATTAATCCGCCAAATAAAATTTGTCCAAGCGGGATACATAAGACCGCAAAAGCTGATCCAAAGGCTAACACCTTTCCTAACATCGAACTTTCAGCTGCCTCATATAAGTAAGTCGCACTCAACACATTCGCAATTCCAAGAACCCCCATAATGACCATCCCAAAAATAGTGAAAAGAACGACACTAACAAAAGATGAGCTGTATCCTCGTTGGAATAAAAAGACTGAAAGTCCCATTAAAGCCATTGAAACCGACGTTAAATATAAAATATGATGTACTCGTTTAATATGAAACTTCATCGGTTTCCATGTAATAATCAATCCACCAATAATCATTCCAAGTGCGATCAGTCCTTCAGCTACTCCGTACACTTCTGATGACAACCCAAATGTCACTTTAATTAAATAAGGGGCAGCGACACTAAAGACAGGCACTAAAAATAAATTATAAAATCCTGAAAATAATAACATTCGAAACACGATCGGATTTTTATATTTTAAATACGTATAGCTTTCTTTCATATCTGATAAAAAGACAGAAACAAAGCTCTCTTTTTTTGTTACTTTTTCATGAGGAATATCTAAAAATAACTCTAAAATAGCCGCAAATAAAAAACTAACAAGGTTTAATATAACTACTCCCGTAATCCCGAAAAATCCATAAAGTAATCCCGCTAAAATAGGACCTAAAAAATTACTCAGCGATGACACTTGTTGAATAATAGCATTTGCTCGAACTAAATGATCTTTAGCAACAACGACAGGAATACATGTATTCACAACCGGTTGATAAATTGTTGAAATCGTCGATAACACAATCATCACAATGGCCACAATCCAAACTTGATCGTTTCCATTTAATAAAATAGTTGCATAAATAACTAATAAAGCAGCACTAATGACATCAAGTAATATCATCAAATGTTTTTTATTACCGCGGTCTGCTAAAATTCCAGCAACCGGAGACACTAACACAACAGGAATCATTGAAATGGCTAAAATACTAGCAAATATACTTGCTGATCCCGTTAAATCTAATAAATATAATGATAAAGCAAATCGTTGAATGGAACTTCCAAACAACGAAATAATCTGTCCTATAACTAATAAATTAAAATTTTTATGATATAACTGAGTTGACATAACGACTCCTAACTAATACTTGCTTCTTTCAAATGAAAATCAACACAAATGGGATATTGTTTCGTTTCATCTAATTGTAAGGTCGCATGAATTCCATAAAGCATAAATAAGTTCTCTTCTGTAATCACATCAAGCGGCTTCCCTGAAAAGACAATCTGTCCTTCCTTCACACCAACTAAATAATGAGCAAATTTCGTTGCATTATTTAATTCATGCAAAACCATTACAATCGTGCGATTTTCTTCTTCATTTAATTTTTTTAATAACATTAAAATTTCAAGTTGATGAGCTAAATCAAGATAAGTGGTTGGTTCATCTAACACTAATATTTCCGTTTCTTGTGCAAGTGCCATAGCAATCCAAGCACGTTGGCGTTGTCCGCCTGATAAAGAATCAACTGTTCGATCGGCTAATTCAAAAATGCCAGTCACTTTCATCGCCCAGTTAATCATCTCGATATCTTTTTCTTTCAATCCTCCCATCGCTTTTTGATGAGGAAATCGTCCATAAGAAACAAGTTCTTTTACTAAAAGACCTGACGGAACAATCGGACTTTGTGGCAGAACCGCCATCTTTTTAGCAATCTCTTTTGGTGCTTGTGCTTTCAGACTCACACCATCTAATTTAATTTCTCCTTTTTTAGGCGTAATAATACGAGCAATACTTTTTAAAAGCGTTGACTTTCCGCAACCATTCGATCCGATAATCATCGTGATTTTCCCTTTAGGAATTTCTAAATTCATATTTTTAATAATATATTTATCTTCATAGGCAACATCTAAGTTTTTCACAGAAATTGCATCCATAAGCACCCTCCGCTCTGCTTATTCTTTTAACATTAAATAAATAAAGTATGGAACCCCGACAATTGCAATCGTAATTCCAACTGGAATTTCAATCGGTGAGAACACATTTCTTGAAATCGAGTCGGCAACTAAAATAATAACACAACTCAAAAGACTTGCCATTGGAATGAGTCGTCGATGAACCGGTCCGACTAATCGCTTCGCTAGATGCGGACCTAACAATCCTAAAAAGGCAAGATTTCCAGCAACAGACGTTGCTAAGGCAGCTAAGGCAATAGCATAAAAGAACAAGATTTTTCGTTCTTTCTCTACGTTAACCCCTAATCCTGTCGCTATTTCATCACCTAAATCAATCACATCTAAAATCTTTGACTTCCATAGCGTTAATCCTAAAAAAACGAGGGTAAGTGGCAGAATTAAATAAAAGAACTTCCAACTACTTCCCCATAGACTTCCATTAATCCAAGTCAACACTTGATTATAGTCGCCTTGAGCCATATTTAATTGATAGAGTGAAATAAACGCATTAATTCCAACATTCACACCAATTCCCGTTAAAATTAGACGTGTTGGTGACACACCTTTTTTATAGCTTAAACGATAAATCAAACTTCCACTGATGAAACTTCCAATAATCGCAATGATAGGCATCACAAACAAAGAAGCATCACCAATTACACTGTAATATGTTTTTTGTCCAGATGAAATAAGTAAAACAACGGCTAACGCTGCTCCTGCATTAATTCCGATCATTCCCGGTTCAGCTAACTCATTTCGTGTGACACTTTGTAGCACACATCCAGCCGTTGATAAACAAACAGCCACTAACATCGCGACACAAATACGTGGCAGACGAATATCAAAAATCGTTGTACTTTGAAGCTTTGATCCATTTCCAAACAACGTCATCACCACATCACTTAATGACATCGTATATGTTCCCCAGCTAATGGCGATTAAAAAAACGAAAAGTAAAAGAAGGCTCATGATCAACATCATTATCAAAAAACGTTTCTTCAACATTAGCCCTCCTTTCTAACCATCCAAATAAATAACGGAACACCAACTAATGACGTAAATAATCCAATCGGTGTTTCATACGGTTGATTGACTAATCGTGCCAATATATCAGCCCAAATAACAAGCGTTGCTCCGCATAAAAATGACACCGGCATAATGACACGATAATCACTTCCGACGATTTTTCGAACAATGTACGGCACAATTAACCCAATAAACGCAATATTTCCTGCGACCGCGACACTAACCGCACACATTGGGATAATTAATAATAATGTATACAGTCGAATTTTCACAGGATTTTGGCCAAGCCCAATACAAACATCTTCACCTAGACTCAACGTATTGATTTTACGTGCTAAAAGTAACGAAAGAATAGTGGAAACACCACCAATCATGCTAACTAACTTCACACTTTCCCATGTCGTGGCACGAAAACCGCCCGAAATCCAAAATGCTAAGTTTTGTGACTGATTCGTTAACAGTGCAATCACAGTCGCCAATGAAATAAAAAACGTACTTAACGCTGTTCCCGCTAATAATAAACGCGACAAATTCATATTTCGCGCACTTTTCATACTAAATCCAAGCACTAATAACCCACTAATTAATGCTCCAATGAGGGCAGCAAACATGTTGCCAAATAGTCCATATAAACTAGGGCTTGTTCCAACAATGGCAACCGCAAACATCGCCCCTTGCGTAATTCCCATTAAAGACGGCTCAGCGACAGGGTTTCTCGTGACCCCTTGCATCATTGCCCCTGTAATACCAAGAAGACCGCCTACAAAGGCGGTACAAATAGCTCTTGGTATTCGAACATCTCTTACTAATTGCATCTCTAACACATCTTCATAGTGAAAGAGACTCTCCCATACTGCTTGCAAAGGAATACTCTTTGCACCAGCACAGATCGCAACAACTAGCCCGATTATTGCGAATAAACTACACGTACTAATAAGAAAAACAACTTTTTTATTCATGCATGCTCACTAATAATTGTTGTACTTCTTCAACAAACGCTAAACGTCCAATTGGGCTATAACCTTGATTGAAGTATGGACTTGCTGGTAATGTCACTACATTTCCTGCTTTTACAGCTTCTGTTCCATTCCAAATGCTGCTTGCTGTTAATGTCGCTAAATCTTCATCTGTTCCAATCGCGAAAATATAATCTGAAGTAATTTCAGCTAACCCTTCTAATGAAACAACTGGTAAACTAATATCTTCTTGTTCTGGCATTCCTGCTGGTTTTGCTAATCCCATATCATCATATAACACTGATCCAAGGCCTGCTTTATCAAAAATAAATAAGCTTCCTGCACTCGCTAAGAATGATAAGAACGTGCTATCTTCTCCATAAGTCGCTTTAATTTGATTTCCAACTTCTAAAGCTTTTGCTAAATAATTATCAATCCAAGTTGTTGCCTCTGCTTCTTTTCCAAACACTTTTGCTACATGCATAAAGTCTTCTGTCCAATCGACTTGTTTCATTTCAACCATGACAACCGGTGCAATTTTTGATAATTGATCATACATTTTTTCTTGAACTGTTGAAATCACAATTAAATCTGGTTCTAATGCAATAATCGCTTCAACATCCATCTCTGCTAACATGCTATAACCTAAAATCTTCGCATCAGCTAATACATCTTCTAAATAAGTTGGGAATTTCGTATAATCATATCCATCACTGTTAGCTGTTCCGATTACGTCATAGCCTAAAATTGATAAAATATCACTTGCTCCACTAATATCAACAATACGTTTTGGATTCGCAGGAATTGTAACCTCACCTTTGACATCTGTTATAACACGCTCTTCTACACTTGATCCTGCTGCTTCATCTGTTTTATTTCCATTAGAGCAACCAACTAGCCCTAACATTAAAACGAAAATACTTGTAAATGCTAAAATCGTCTTTTTCATTTTTACGCTCCTTAACTTTCATAAACTCAACTAGTTAGCAAAAGCTAACTGATAACTGGATTATACGGAAAGAAACATTTTAAAACAAGCGTTTCATATTTTTTAATTATTTTATCATTTAATATAATTATTTACATAAAAAAAAGATGTGAGCTAATCAACTCACACTTTTTATTATTCTTCGTTCCAATTATGTTGTTTAATGCGTTCATATTCTTCCATCGTAATCGGTAAGATCGTTCCATGTTTAAAACCATAAGGAAAACTAAAGCTCGCATCAGAGCGAACAAACTTTCCTTTTGCAATATTTTCACAGATAAATGGTACATACCCTTGTCCCGCTCCACGAACGCCATAGTAATCTAAAAATAAACACCAGTTTCCATTTTCTAAACGAACAGCTGTCGGTGCTTCATATACATGAGGATCTAACTCAGCCATACACTCATCAAATGCTTCAATTTTCGTATAAGGCCCTGTCACTTGCTTTGATGTCAGCAACATATTTTTAGCTGGGTAATCTTCACTTTTCACAAACAAATAATACATGCCATCTTCTTCATAAATCGCTGAATCAATCACACCACTATCTTCTTTACGATACAACACTTCTGGCTTCGTGAACGTTTGAAAGTCTTTCGTTCGACTATAATAAATCCCTTTAAATCCATTTGTATAATCACGATGTGGCGATGACCAATGTAGTACATAATCCTTATTTTCTTTATCATAAATCAGATCTGGTGCCCACATACAACCAAAATTCTCATCGCCAATTTTAACTAAGCGTTGTTCTGACCAATTCACTAAATCATCCGATTCCCAAATCGAAAAACATTTACTTCCATTCACCGAAATCTCATACCATGAATTGTGATACTGATTACGCAACCCATACGCTAAACTTAAATCAGTCGCCATAATATAAAACTTTCCTGTCTCTTGACATCTTGTAATTGTAAAATCGCGAACGCCCTTATCACCATAATACGCCCATAAAACAGGACGCCCCTCATTCACTGCCTCCCAATGAAAACCATCTTTACTTAACCCAAAATAAACTTGTTCTCCATCTGGCGTTGTCTTTTCTCTGAAGTGGACAAATAAATATGCTTGCATGCTCAACTTCCCCTCTCAATCATACATGAATAGACATCGGCCTGTAAGTTTACGTCCCTCTCTTACTCCACTTACATACCAATTCATTACAACTTAATCTTACCATCATCATCCAAATTTCGAAAGCGCTTTCAAATAAAAAAAGAAGTTGAAATCAAAAGATTTCAACTTCTCATCCCTATTAAGATTCATGATGCTTAGCAAATTGATTCGTTGGAAGTACACTAATAATGAAAATGGCAAGATTAATTAAGAAACTAACTACTGACCAAAATCCTCCACCATCAAATGCAACAATCAATAAATTTGCCACATAAAGTCCAACATACCACCATCCAGATAAGCCTGTGTCTCGACATCGACGAACCGCTAAACTTAAACATGGAATAAAAGATGCTAAACTATAAATCGTAAGTAATCCACCAAATAAAATCGTAAAAACGACACTCGCTGAGAATCCATCTCCAAACGTCACCGCTGAAGCAGCCATTCCAACGAAAGAAAGTCCTAGAGCAAAGCCTAAAACGGCACCAATAATCACATTCCAAAGAACAACAAACCAAAACTCACTTCGTGTTGCACGTCCGGTAAAATTAAAATAATTTTTCCAAAATGACTGATACGCACCTACAAATGTCATTAAAATCACTCCTTATGACTCAAAAACCTCCATACATTATATGTACTAAATGACAGAAAATAGAACTTCCACATTTATAAATACTCTCCTAACTAAAAAACTGCTCCATTCATCACAGGAGCAGTCTATCTTTTAAGGTAACCATCGATCATTATAATCTTTTATCCAAACGTTAGTTAAAATATTTATCTTCTTAATGTTGTCATCAAAACGTTTATCTATATATAAACAGAAATGTATTTTATAATGCTACATCAGTCTTAGTTGGTAAG
>JAUMTV010000100.1 GCA_030531025.1 Turicibacter sp. | reverse complement strand
GAAGAAAATTTATCTGGACTTATATATGTTAGATAAAAATGCTGAAACTTTGTTAATATCGGTGAATTTGATGATTAAACTTTTTAAGTATTTCAAAAGGCGTATATTCACGCTCAACCAACTTATTCAACTTGTTCAATTAAAGATATTCTGTCAAGAAATCCTTTATTTGAATAAGTCTATATACCTCCATCTCAAAATATTGTTATTATTTGGTAAAGGTTATATAATAATGTGAAGAGAATCTATTTTAATATGAAGGAGGGGTTTGATGAATATATTCTATTCAAAAGAAAAAGGTTTTTTTTATGCTGAACATCGATATAAAGGATTAACAATTGTGTCTTTATTCCCATTGGTTTTAAAGACAATGTTTATTTTATTCATTACCTCAGCCACAGGAATTGATAGTGTTAATTGGTCTATGGCAATTCTAATCTGGCTTTCTTTATTAATCAGTGGAATTGGATTTCCATCTGATAATAAAAAGTGGAATATAGCAGCTTGGGTTTCAAAACACTGATGCTAACAATCAGCTCGATTGCTATCGGATATAATGACTATTTTCAATGGGCATCAACAAAGCTTTGCTTTGGATTGTTAATTTTCTTTACGATTATTTTTATCATTAAACATTTTTTAGATAACAAAAATACGACAACAAAAGAAATTTAAGCACAAACAAAGGAGTTCCTCTAAAATGTAGAAGAGCTCCTTTATTTTTTATGAGTAGCAACCTTTATTTAAAATATAGTTAATCTAAATAGATTTTTATTATAGGTAATATAAAGGGTTTTATTTAATGATATTAACGTACCTAAGTTAATAAAAGCTTTAATCATACATTGTATGATAACTTCGCAAATTATGATACGAGGTGACTGATATGATAAAGAAATTGATGATTTCAGTGATGTCATTAACTTTAGCAAGTAATTGAGGTTGTAAGATAAAGTGTGTAAACTCTTGGAACAGTTACCATTCCCTAGCAGTTGAGGATTAGATTATCTACGATAATCGCCAGGTGACCCATAATAAGTTAACTATTAATAAGGGAGTTTGCATATGACACGAAGAGCTGCAATAAATCAATTATTTAACTTAATGCAAGAAGAGTATGACCTTAAATCAGCTAGTGATGTTGAATCAGCTTTATTAGACATGTTTGGTGGTTTTATTGAACAAGCACTCGAGGCTGAGTTAGATCAACACTTAGGATATAGTCGATATGACTTTCGTAATAAATCAACTTCAAATTCTAGAAATGGACGTAAGAATAAAACTATTCAGACACGATTGGGTGAGACAACCATTCAAACTCCCAGAGATCGTGATGGTTCTTTTGAGCTACAAATTGTATCTAAACGTCAAACAAACGTCATTGGAATTGAGGATAAGATTCTAAGCCTTTATGCGAAGGGATTATCAACACGAGATATTTCAAAAACATTAGAAGAAATTTATGGGTTTGAAACATCACATGAAACCATTTCTAACGTGACAGATAAAATTATTCCACTCATTCAAGAATGGCAACAACGTTCGCTTGAATCCGTTTATCCTATTATTTATTTAGATGCACTTCATGTCAAAGTTAAAGAAGGGATGGGCGCAGCAAATAAGGCTGTTTATTGCATCATCGAAGTCTCTTTAGATGGTCGTAAAGACGTCTTAAGCATTTCCATTGGAGAAGCTGAAAGTGCCTTATATTGGATGAGTTTGTTAGATGAATTAAAGGCTCGTGGAGTTCAAGACATCTGTATTGCTTGTGTTGATGGATTAAGTGGTTTTAAACAAGCAATTCAAGCTGTTTTTCCGCATGCCTTAGTCCAACGGTGTTTGGTCCATCTCATTCGGCAATCAACTCAATTTGTATCCTATCAAGATCGTAAACCGTTCTGTTATGATCTGAAACAAATCTATCAAGCGATTAATCGAGTGGCGGCTGAACAAGCATTTGAGTCCTTTAAAACGAAGTGGACACCACTTATTCCATTAGCTGTTAGGGTTTGGGAAAATAACATTGAGGAAATCTACCAATTATTTAATTTTCCGAAAGAAATTAGAAAAATGATTGATACAACGAACTCAATTGAAAGCTATAATAGTCAATTGAGAAAAGTGTTAAAAGGCAAAGGAGCCTTTCCAAATGACACAGCTGTCATGAAGTTAATCTATCTTCAAACCATGAGTCCCCTGGCAGAGAACGAAGTGAACCATCCTCAACTGCTAGGGAATGGAGGTTACAAAGAAATGGAAAAGACAACTATCAAACTGGGGTCAAATATTAAACCAATTATTAATTTTATATCCTGATAGATTAACACTATTTCTATAATTTTTAAAAAAGTTTACACACTTAACTTGACAAGGCCTATTTCATGAAATTTTCCAATTATTAATAAATGATTCTGATTAAATTAGTTAATATCAATAGATATCCTTTATTAGAGGGGTTATACATAATATTATTGAATACGAAAAGATAATAAATAGTTTCTCTCAATCAATTGTAATTTTATTTAGTTTGTCCTACAAGGACCTTGTGATTACTTTTGATAGAATACAAACAGGATATGCTCACATTAATTGTCTTGGTAGGACGGTGCGATATCATAAATTGCTATTTGTCATGTGCAATGCTAGACTGACAAATGTCATGACTTTCGTAATGAAGTCAAATCGTTCCCTTAGACAAATGAGTTTTCAAACAATTCGTTATAATAATAAGGATAAGTGATGAAATTAAAGAAATATCATTTAATCGATTAGTTGTTATTCATGGTTAAAGCTAAATTATCGGGTTTGATGGAACTTGACGTTGTTATAAACTTACTTTGAATGTTTTTACAGTCAGCTTATTATAGTTAGAGAGCTCTATTGAACTTATTAAAAGAAATGTTTAACACAGTGTAAGTAAATAGGGTCATCATGCTTTTAAAAAAATCGGAGGCCAAGTGGCACTCCGATTTTTTAGTTAGGAATATTAAAGAAGGTTGATGAAGTATATTCTTTTCCTTCTAGCATATCATATTGAATAAGTTCAAGAGCTAGTAGTAGCTGTTCTTGTTTGTCTGAAAGTTCATGAATTTGATTTTGGTTAGGGTCTAGCTTGAAGTTATTGTGTAAGACGCTAAATTGCTCATATACATCTAGTAAGAGGACATAAAACGGTGATAATGGTAAGTTTAGCTCCTTTAAGATGAGTGGCGCAATAAAGATAGGACTCACATCATCAATGTTTTCAATGCTGAAGTTTTCCATGTTTGACATAATAAGAAGCGGTGTTTCAAAGAACATTTTTGCACGAGCCGCATCCGTATCTTTTTCAATATATCCATGTTGTTCATGAATATCAGATTGGAAGTTAATTAAGTGATCACCAAAGAAGATGACAATCGTTGGTTCATCATAATTTTCAATCTTTGTGATGAACTCTTTTAAGGCACGATCACTTTGTTTTAATCCTTCAGCGTATGTTTCCATTTCTGTACTATGCTCACCCGTTGAATCGATGACTTCAATCGTATTTTCACCAAACTTTTGATCAAAAATTGCAATATGATTTGCCATTGTTAATCCATAAGCAAAAATCGGTTGTTCAGACGCTGTGAGTTCATCGTAAAGCTCATCAAAGACCGCTTGATCACTCACATATTTTTGACTCTCAATATATTCAAGATTTTTCATCGAGTTAATTGATAAAAATTGTTGGAAGCCGATAGCTGGATAAACAATATTTCGTTTATAAAATGCCGGGTTATTTGGGTGGATAGCAACCGATGAGTAACCTAAGTTAGTCATAAAGGAAATGAACGACGGCATTTGATCTTTAGTGCTTAGTGCTTGTTGAAATGGAATCGTTCCTTCTAGTAATAATGAATTAGTGAATCCAACTAAATATTCAAATTCAACATTTGCCGTACGATTCCCTTTAAATGGTGATAAGAAATTTCCTGATGAATAGGTTTCCATATACTGATGAAGATTTGGAAGAGGGTCTTCACTGAATGTTAATTGATCAAAAACAAGTGGATCACTTAATGATTCACTAACAATCGTTATAATATTCGGTTGATTTGTCAGCTCTTTAGATGGATTATAATCTTCTGCTTTTTGAGTGTAATAATCAATGAGAGTTTGCATGTTTTGCTTTGTATAGTTCTCATTTTTAATCATTAAGTCATTTTGAAGATTCGTAATAAAACCAAATAAAAATCCATTTTGTTGATAGTTATTTAATTGATTCCATTTTGTAAAATAGACTGTCTGATTAACAAGCGGCTGAAGAGGTGATTTATCATAATAGAAAATCGATCCTAAGTAGACGCTAAACCCAGCAAAGAAAATGAGACGTTGCTTCATTGTTAATTTAAAGCCTTTACGACAAATGAATGAAAGAATTGCAAGTAAAGCAATCCCGCTAAATAGTCCGATTAAAAGAGTAGGCGATAAAATATTTTTAACGTAGCCAATAATATCCTCCATGTTGGATAACATTGAGGCATCTGATGGATAAATCGGTTCACCAACGACCATCATTTTATAGAAGTTAGCAATCGCAACAATGATCATAAATACTGAAGATAAACTGATGGCTAACATTAAATTATTAAATAAACAATAATATAGGATACTAATACTTAAAATAATGGTTGAAGATAGAAACATGAGATTCACGTGATGAGCAATCCATGTCATTGTCACATCTAAGTTCGGGAAGAAATAAATGATTTGCATACCAATAAACGTTAGCAAGGAACAATAAAAAAGATAAAAAATCGTACGACACCAGTTGAAAATGTTTTCAGAGTGACCGTTTTTATTTCTTTTGAATAAAATAACTTCGATGATTGGCATTACAACAAAAAAGCCTACTAGTAGATGAGGACGAATGCTTAAGTTAGCAAGTCCAATCCACTTAAAGAGTGTTAAGAATAATATAGGTAAGCTACCGTACATGATGGTCTGAGTGGATAGTTTCGCAGTAGACAGTCGATTCATCCATAGATTGGATGAGTTGATTTTTCGTTGGTAAAATTGAAGAAGCTTTGTTAAACAAAGATAAATCGTTCCTAACATTCCAATATAAGCAGGAATTAAAAGGAAAAGAAAATCTTTTGAAGCTTTGATTTTGACTGAATACTCAGCAGCACTTGATAAGTCTAACGTTTTTATTAATTGATCATTTCGATAAATGGACACACTACCAGCTCGGTGATTTTTTAAAAATGAGAGACTAACAGATTCATTGGTTAAATCATTAAGAACAAGTGGTGAGGTAGAAGTTGTTGCTAATGTTTCTTGATAACTCCAATCAGGAGTATCGTTAAATACATCTAGACTGATATTGTCATTATTGACACTAATTTCAGTAATTTCAATAGGATGAGCTTCATCATTTGAGACAATACTAATCGTATACGGACGAGTTAAAAATGAAAGAGGTCGTTCGATGGTCAAGTTAGTGTAGCTGAGAAGACCAATAGTTAATAACAAGGTTATCATTTTCTCAACTTTTGTGAGTGGGTCATAGGTCTTTGTTTTTTGACCAACTAACACATAAAGAGAAATCCATAGAAGTGTTACAGTGACGCCTAATACAAGTGATTGTGTTTGGCTGGTCATCCAAGATAAAATCCCATAGGCGGATAACCCTCCAAGTAGTATAGATAGTAATTTATTTTTCATTGTCATTCCCTCGCTCAAATTAAAATATAAAATTCGTATGTATCATGCGAATCATTTAGATTTGGTCTTGTTCATTTATTTTAAACCAGTTTTAATAAAAAAGATAGAAAAATAGCGAATTATACAGATAATTAACGAAAAAAAGCTCTATCTTTGTTAATGACTGGAATGAGACAGTTGTGATTAGTCTCTCATATGTTTAAATAACAAATAGGTGTGTCCTTTTTGTCGAAAAAAACGTGGAGTAAATGTGAAAAAATATCATAAGAACATGAATTTTTTGTATAGATGTAGCCCAATGACTTGATAAAAAGAACGCTATCTCTTTAAATAGATATAGGAGATTTGACAACATATACCTGCATTGTTTCCATCAACTGTTAAAGTTGGAAATAGACTTAGCAATGGACAAAAAAGAGATCTAAAAGGAAAGCGGTTCAAATATTACAAAACTGTCATAATGCTTTAAAATAGATGTCAAATTTTAAAAATACTGCTATAATGTTGTCTTGTTACCTTTGTATATAAAGAGACTAAATTGAAATAGTGAGAAAGATAAATGAGTGAGTTTTAAACAGATAATAACGACTGCTAGGTCAATTTAAGGAGAGTACTATGGAAAAGATTATTTTGATTAACTTATTGATTGCTATCATTTTCTTCATCTGTTATAGCTATCAGTTTTTGTATGTGATTGCATCATTTTTAAAAAAAGAGCAACCATATCAAGAAGCAAAGCCACATCGTTTTGCTGTATTAATTGCTGCTCGTAATGAAGAAGCGGTCATCGAACATTTAATTGATAGTATCAATAAACAGACATATGATCAAGGTGAAGTAACCGTATTTGTGGTAGCAGATAATTGTACCGATTCAACAGCAAAGCGTGCTCGAAATATGGGAGCTGTTGTTTATGAACGATTCAACCAAACAAAGGTTGGAAAAGGGTATGCGATGGATTATTTGCTAGACAAAATGGAACATGATTATGAGCCATTTGATGGATATTTTGTATTTGATGCCGATAATCTCTTAGATCAAAACTACATTTTAGAAATGAATAAGACATTTTCAAATGGATATGATATCATCACAAGTTATCGAAATTCAAAAAATTACGGGGATAATTGGATTACAGCAGGTTATGCATTATGGTTTTTATGGGAATCGGAATTTTTAAATCGTGGGCGTATGTTACTTGGAACAAGTTGTGCGGTCTCAGGGACTGGATTTTTCTTTAGTCGCCGTATTATTGAAAAATATGGAGGCTGGAAATTTTTCTTATTAACAGAAGATATTCAATTTACTGTAGATAATGTTTTGAGTGGAGAAAAAATCGGTTATTGTCAAGGCGCTATGTTATATGATGAACAACCGGTGACATTCCAACAATCATTTAGACAGCGTATGCGTTGGGCTAAAGGATTTTTTCAAGTCTTTCATCGTTATGGGCGCGACTTGTTTAAAGGTTCCTTACAACGTAGTACGTCATGTTATGATATGCTAATGGTAATTATGCCAGCTATTGTTTTAACGTTATTTACAGTAGTCTTTAACGGAAGTGTTATTTTATTTGGAAATTATACGATTTATCAGGAAGAGATGATTTTATCGATGTTAGGTCGTATGATTGCGAATATCTATTTAACGCTTGCCTTAATTGGGGCGTTAACAACGGCTACTCAATGGAAAAGTATCCATACCACTTCAGCTAAGAAAATTGCGTATATATTCACGTTCCCACTATTTATGTTTACTTATATTCCAATTACAATTGTGGCGTTCTTTAAGAAAGTGGAATGGCATCCGATTGAACATAGTCGCGCTAAAACATTAGCAGAAATAAAAGAAGGTTAGGTGAATCCTATGAAGTGGTGTGTCGAACTATTTTTTGCTCCCATTGATGCTTACAAACCAGCAGGTATGTTTACATTGCCTCATTTTATTTCATTAATAATTTGTCTTCCAATTGTCTGGTATGCTTTAAAGGTTTCTAAGCAATTATCATGGGATTCTGTTCTTAAAATAACACGACTCATTGCAATTGTTATCACGCTTTTAGAAGGGGTTAAAATTGCCTATAATTTTTACTACGGATACACAGGATTGGATGCTTGGCTTCCAATTTCCTTTTGTTCATTATTCATTTACGCCACATGGCTCAGTGGATATGGAAAAGGGACTTTGAAAAAAGTAGGAGATGCTTATATAGTTATTGGTAGTTTACTTGGAGGACTAGTTTTTTTACTCATCCCAACAACATCGCTGATGCGATATCCAATCTGGCATTTCTTATGTTTGTATAGCCTCTTATTTCATATGCTCATGATTTATTTAGGAGTTATGTACATTGGTCATCGTCGCATTCCATTAAATCGAACAACCTATTTTTATTTTAGCCTTTATTTTTTATTATCGGCTGTCATTTGTATTATTTTAAATAGTATTTATGGCTCAAATTTAATGGTTTTACGCGAACCATTTAATGTGCCATTTTTATTCGTTCATAAGCTTCAAGCTAAAAGCCAAGTGGCGTATACGTTACTATCAACCCTCTGCTATCTAATTGGCCCAGGTATTTTTGCGTGGTTAACTAGTGTATGGATTAAACATCAACAAGCAAAACAAACAGTAGAAAGTGACCTTTCATAACAGAAGGTCACTTTTTTTATTGTATAAATGAAAACCACCTGCTATGCAGGTGGTTCTAAAAAGCTTTTAGCGTGGTATTCAAATAAAAAAACCTCCTCATGTTAAAGATAAAAAAGGTTTCCCGATAAGAGAGAAGTGAAAAGGTATTCGAATCTAATCAGTCGTAGATTATGTTATAATCATGTTAAATAGGAAAAAGGGGGATAAAAAATGGCAACTATTACGTTAAAGGTGAATTTATCACCACTTGAAGCACAATGGTTATTAGAACAAAATATTGCTGAAGCGATGACATTTTCTGATGCCTATGAGTTAGGAGAGGGAAAATATATTTTTGTCACAGCTTATGAAAAATTTTATTCAAGAAGCTGTAGTGCAGCGGGCTTATTAGTCATTTGTGAAAATACAACAGGAACGACTTTGATTAAACTCTCAAATACAGGAGGAGGGGTGAGTCCTTTACTGAGTGATTTAGGGAGTGGACGAGATTTTATTCAAAGCGTGGAACAAATCTTTACGCCATATGTGATTTTATCGTAAGTTTAATTCAGAAGATTTGTAATCACTTTGTAGCTACAGTTTATGTAGAGTTTATTTTTGTTTGCTATAATCCTAATCTGTTTGAATGAGGGGATTCTCTCTTCTTTAAGAAATTGTGATGGAGGTGTGAGGATGATTCATATTTTAGTGGCAGAGGATGATAAACATGCAAGAAAGCTACTTGAGACCGTTTTAAAGCGTGAAGGCTACCATGTCGTCACAGCACAAGATGGTAAGGAAGTTTTTACTATTTTAGAAAGTCACCATATTGACTTAATGATTTTAGATATTATGATGCCAAAACTAGATGGATATGAGGTGGCTAGACAATTAAGAGAAGCAAACTTTAACTTACCGATTTTAATGGCCTCTGCTAAACAATTACCAGAAGATAAGAAAAAAGGGTTTATCGTTGGAACCGATGATTATATGACCAAACCAATTGATATAGAAGAAATGCTTTTACGAGTTCGAGCACTTTTGCGTCGCTCACAAATTGTGAATGAACGAAAGTTAACACTTGGAAAAGTGACGTTAGATTATGATTCATTAACAGTCATGCGTGAAGACGATATTCAAGCCCTTCCCCAAAAAGAGTTTTATTTACTCTATAAACTGTTATCTTATCCGGGACGTGTTTTTACGCGCATTCAACTGATGGATGAAATTTGGGGGCTTCAAACAGAAAGTACGGACACGACTGTTAATGTTCATATTAATCGCTTAAGAAAACGATTCTCAGACTATCCAGAATTTGAGCTCATCTCCGTTCGAGGCCTTGGATATAAAGCGGTGAAACATGTATGAGAAATTTACTCAATAAAATAGGTTTAAGCTTATATGTCGCGTTATGTTTATTCATTATTCATCTCATTACGTTAGCCGTGACGTGGGTTCTTCTTTATATGGGGATTTCATTTGATTGGATTAGTGAAACGATGCAAGATAAGCCATTTATTGTCATCGGCATTACAATCTTATCGTGTATCATCATTGGATTTATCATTTTTGCTGTGGCGAGTCGAAAGATGGTCGCTACAATTCGTCAGTTTATCGAGGCTACGAATCAATTAGCGAGTGGTGATTTTTCAGCCCGTTTAAACATTACTCATCCACCAGAATATAAGCTTTTATCTGAAAATTTTAATCATATGGCAGAGGAGCTTGCTGGGATTGAAGTGTTACGTACCGATTTTATTAATAATTTTTCTCATGAATTTAAAACACCCATTGTTTCTATTAAAGGGTTTGCTGAAATTTTGAAAGATCCGACACTTTCTCAAGAAGAACGTGATGAATATTTAGATATTGTCATTGAAGAGTCCACTAGACTTGCCTCGTTAGCAACCAATGTGCTTACGCTATCTAAAGTAGAGGGGCAAGCTATTTTAAGTCATCAACAATACTTTAATTTAGGGGAGCAAATCCGTCAATGTGTATTAATGCTAGATTCTAAACTTGAGAAAAAAGAAATTCTTCTTCAAGCCGATATTCATGATGATATTATTTTTGGAAATAAGGAGATGCTCAATCAAGTGTGGCTAAACTTATTAGATAATGCGATTAAGTTTACACCGAGTCAAGGAATCATTGAAATTAGTACGCAAGAAAAAGATGATCAGGTCATCGTTAAAATCAGTGATACAGGCTGTGGAATTGACGCGCAAGCACTTCCTAAAATATTTGATAAATTTTATCAAGAAGATCGATCACATGCGACGATGGGAAATGGACTTGGATTATCTATTGCTTATGAAATTGTGACGCTACATAAAGGAAGTATTCATTGTGCAAGTACCGTTTTTAAAGGAACGACTTTTACCGTTTCGTTACCAAAACAATAAAAAGAATTCAACACGACATGGTTGAATTCTTTTTTTGATTAAAAATTAGATTTTTTCAAAAATTAATGTATATAAATAGCGAAATATATTTCACATTTTAAGAAACAGTCTTAGTTGATTAGTCTTTTTGGTAGAAAGGCTAATTATAGTAGCGCTAAAAGTTTTTCCGCTATGAAAAACTTATCGCTACTTATATATATA
>JAUMTV010000099.1 GCA_030531025.1 Turicibacter sp. | reverse complement strand
TCGAAGATTTTTTCTGCACATCGTTTAATTTCATCACGTGCTTCAGGTAATGTATAACCATGAAATGCTTCAAACATTGGAACGTCATTAAAACTATCTCCCATGCAATACACTTGATCAGGTTGAATACGATGTAGCTTCGCTACATATTCAATTCCTGTTGCTTTCGATAATCCTTTAGCTGCAATATCAACATGTCTTAAATTTGAATAAGCCACGACATGATTACCAAACTCTTTATTAATTTTCTTAGCAAAGTCAACGGCTTGTTCATGGCTTTTCGTTTTGACTGAAATTTGTACGACTGATCGTTTTAATGACTGTTCTAAAGTTAAATTATATTTCTTCAAAAAAAGTTTAAACAGCATAAATAAATAAAATGTTTTATGCGTTAACCCAAAAGTCGTTTGATAATGACCGCAAATTCCATCCGTGATAGCATATTGTAAAAGATCCTCTTTTTGTACCACTTTAATAATTTTTCGAGCCACTGCTTCGTCAATAGATTGTCGAAATAAAATCTCGCCACTTTTTGAAATAATGATTCCACCATTTAGTCCTACAATATAATCATAGACAATGCCATGTAGTCGCTCTTCAAATCGCATCATTGAAATAGGGCGCCCTGTCGCAAAGACAAATAAATGACCTTCTTCTTGCCATCTTTTTGTCATCTTTATATTTTTTTTCAAGTCAAGTTGGCCCTTTCCTGTATGCTTCCAGTATGTTCCGTCATAATCTGATGCAAATAATTTCATAATTCTCTCCACCTGAATTCCTTTTTTTCTTTAGTCTACTTTAAATTAACTGAAAGGACAAGGCCTTTAAGTGCTAAAAAATAAGCTCTCTTTCCTTGACACACTCTTTAAAGTTATTTTTATTCTTTCTTACTACTTTATACCTACCACTTAGCTATAGATTCCTACCACTTATCATAATTTAGAAGATTTTGCTAAAAGGATATCGTATACTAAAAGCATGAGGAGGTGAATCAATGAAAATTGAACTTCAAATCAACGAACAATTAGAAGTACCAACGATTATTATTCAGGCACCAAGTTTAAGCGAAGAGATCCAACAACTACTTCAATTGCTAAAACAAAAAGAACATAATCTTGTTGTTTATGATCAAGAAAAAATTGTGATTGTTCCAATTGAAGAGATTTATTTAATTCGTACAGAAGATAAACTAGTGACATTGTATACAGCGACTAAACACTATACGACAAATAAAAGACTTTATGAATTAGAAACTATCTTAGGCTCAGCGTTTATGCGTATTTCAAAGACATGTATTATTAATTTGAAACAAATCAACTATGTTGAACCCTCATTTAGCGGGAGTATGCTTCTTGTTATGAAAAACGGCTGCAAAGATTATATTTCTCGCAGCTATTTAGCAAAATTTAAAACTTATCTTGGAATTTAAGGAGTGATTTTATTGAAAACATTTATAAACCATCTGACCTTCGGATTTGCCTGGGGGTGTAGCATTTTTACCTTTACTTTCTTAATTTATGCGTTAGTTTACCAACAACCAACTATTACCTTTGAACGCACTTGGTTTATGACTCAAATCTTATGTAGTATAATAGCTGGAATTGGTTTTACGCTCCCATCTATGATTTACCGTCATCCAACACTTTCTATGCCATTTAAAATCAGCATCCATATGGGAATTGGTTTAATCATCTACATCATCTCGGCTATTATCGCAGGATGGATTCCAATTTACAACGGACCTCTATCCTTTATCTTAACCACTGGATTTTATATTGCCTGCTCTTTTGTTATTTGGTTTATCTTCTATCTTTATAATAAAAAACAAGCACAACAGATTAACAAAAAAATTAAAGAACTTCAATAAATATTAATTAATAACTAACATCATTTGATTCAAGATTTATTTAGCCTTCATTAAAATTTACAAACTTCCCTCTTGATAACTTAAAAAGCACTTCTGAGTATGGTTAACTAGTGCAAAACAACATTCGATTGATATTTCTTACATGTTTGATTCGTACTAAGTTAGAATCAAACACTAATGATTATAAAACTAGAACTGTCCCAGTTATTATTCTTTTTAATGATAACTAAATAGCATATCGAAGTTATAAACTAAAATGGAGAATTAATCTTATCATGAGGAAAAGAAGAGAAAATATGAATAGTATTAGGGAAGAAAGGTTTACATTAAGAAAAATACTAACTTTAACCTCATTATCTGGAGGAGTACTATCTTTTTTACTACCTATATATAGCAAAACTATGGATATGAGTGCGATTCAAATAACAGGTCTTTTTTCATGGATTTCCTTTATACTCATAATACTTAGACCTATTATAGGAAGTTTAATTGATAAAGTAGGGACAAAGTTCATTTTAATTACCTCTATCATTTCATTTTCAATCTCATTTATCTTATTTTCAATTTCAAATACGACTCTATCCCTTTATATAGCTCGAACATTCCAAGGCCTCGCAATAGCTTTTATGACCATTTGTACACATACAGTCATATCAAACACGACTGAATTAAATACTATTTCAGAACAGTTCGGAAAAATCAATTCAGCCAAGTCTACGGGAAACATCTATGGATGCATTTTAGCTTTTATCATTCTCTCAATTACACCATTTATAAAAGGGTGGAAAATATTATTTTTAATTTTTTCTTTATCTTCATTATATGCTTTAGTGATTCTAATCAAGGATTTTAAGATAACAAACTATACTTTTTTAACTAATAGTTATGAAAAACAGAAGCTCTCAAAAGAGAATATGTATTTATTATTAATAATTTTTCTTAGTTCAACTTTAGCTTCTATGTTAAGCCCTATTTTTATGATATATATCCAACAAAAATTTTCTAATCGTATCGTAATCTTAGGACTAGCATTTTTCCCTGCACTCTTGGTCGAGAGTTTATGCGCCCATAAACTTGGAAGACTTTCAGATCATATTAAAAAAAGAAAGCTATGATTATCGGAGTAATAATTTGTAGTGTAGTAACCATCCTTACTCCAACAGTTAATTCCATTTTGATATTATCTGGATTATGGTTTATCTCTTCCATAGGAACAAGTCTTTATACACTTTCTGAAAAAGGTATATACACTCAGATGAATGAGAAATATTATAAAGGACAAATTTTTGGAAAATATACCTTAGTTTGTGAGTTAGGAATGGTTGTGGATCCTCTCATAGGTGGAATTTTATACGAACATATTTCTCAAGAAACTCCCTTTTATATAAATGGTATTGCTTGGGTTGGTCTAGCAATTTTAATAATTAGCTGTGTTAGATAAAAATGTTGATAAAACAGAAAAAAGTGAAGATGCTCAATCTTCACTTTTTTTTATTCAATTAATGAGCTTAACTTTTCTAAATCAAACTCTCCACTTGTTGCATGATATCCTAATGTGAAACTTCCGTCAAACTCTTTAACGTAAGAGATGTTTTTCTCATCATACACACGAATATCCGCTAATTCATTTCCATTTTTATCGAACACAAAGATACGGAACTTTTTTTGAGGACCTTTATACCCTGTGGCATCTGTTGTTGTCTCAAGGTCTTTATTAAAAACCTTGAATTTTAAGTCATTTAGTTCGCTAACTAAATAAGATACTTCCTCTTTAGATAGTTCAATACGCTCTTCTCCATTTTTACGTACTTCAATACTTCCAACTATATTTTCATTTAAACTGAATGAATAAATGGAAATAAAATAACATCCTAAGACAACTACGATAATCCCTATAAATAAGCCTATCTTTTTCAAAACTATCACCCTCCATTTTGTTTGTCATTAATTATAATTAATTATAGCATCGACAGGAAAAAAATAAAAATTAAAACAGTGGCGAGGTTATCTAAATAGTGCAGTCCTAATTTTATAATTTTCAATATTTAGTTCTAATTGACTCGATACAGTTTGAAGGAGCATATTTTTTCCTTTCAAAATCTCTTTATCATCTTTAAAATATTCTAACCATTTCATCCAATAAAGATAGTTGACTAAATACTTAGTGGATACTCCTTTAAATCGGGACATCCAAAGTTTTAAACGACTATGAAAAGAATTGAGACGTTGGATATTATAGAAGTCATCTGTTCGCCGTTTTCCGCTCTCGATTTGCTTATGTTCTAATTTAAAATCTTCAACAAATTGAATATAGCTTTTATGACTATCTGTACACAAAATAGAGCCAACTTCAATGTGACCTTGTAACGCACGACTTAAATCAGAACTTTTCATACGTCCCTTACAAATGAGCTCTGCATAAATGTTCCCTTGACGGTCTAAACCCGTTAAAACACATACTTGTTCTAACTAAAAGAAGCTAAAAAAAAGCAACAGGATTCAAAAATAAGACAAATGATAAATATCATGAACGAAAAGAAAAAAGGAGCCTATTATTTTTAAAATAATAAGCTCCTTTTTCAGTGGCTTCGTATTATCTGAAGGCTTTTTTAGTTTTTTTATCTTCTTATCAGTTTAACAAAAGATAATAAGCAAATGACTGCTATAAATGCAAGTCGGATCCAATCCATCCAAAGCCAAAACTCTCCTCCTAAAACAACATCTAGTGAGCTATTAGCCTCATCTACATAAACACCCATATTATAAAATAATTTCATTGAAATCATTAAGCTTACTAAACTTAATCCAAAAATAATCCCATTAATCACTCGACAATTCATTTCATATCCTCCCTACTGTACTATACCTATTATATAAAATTTTTAATCGTACTAGAAGGTATTTGAAAAATGTCCATTATTTAAACATAGTATTGGGCTTGGGCTTGATACATTTCTTGATAGAGTCCATCATTTTGATGAATGAGGTCTTGATGAGTTCCATACTCGACCATTCGACCGTCTTTAAAAACAGCAATTTGATCACAAAATAAACAGCTTGATAAGCGGTGAGAAATATAAATGGTTGTTTTCTCACCTACTAACTCATTAAAGCGACGATAAATTTCATACTCAGCAATTGGATCAAGTGCTGATGTTGGTTCATCTAAAATGACTAGTGGTGAATCTTTATAAATCGCACGCGCAATCGCAATCTTTTGACTCTGTCCACCCGAAAATTCGATTCCATCTTCTTCAAACGTTTTATAAATTGGCGTATGAATACCTTTTGGAAGTTTATTTAAATCTTGTTCAAATCCCGCTTCTTTTAAAATAGAAATAACAGAATCGTCATCGACTTCTTCATCAAAAACAATATTCTCTTTCACTGAAAAAGCAAGTAAGTTAAAGTCCTGAAAGACAACTGACATCAATTCTAAATAAGACTGCAAATCATATTCTAAAATATTAATACCATTTAAATAAATTCCACCCTCTGTTGGCTCATACAAACGTGTTAACAATTTAATAAAAGTCGTCTTTCCTGCTCCATTTAATCCGACAATTGATAACTTCTCACCCGCTTTAATTCTGATATTCACATCTTTTAACGCGTAAGCATCACTTTTTGGATACTTGAAAGAAACCCCTCTAAACTCAAGCGTTGGAGTTAAAGATGAATCAAGTGTTCTTTTCCCATTTGAACGCGTTGATTTAAGCGCATCAAACTCTAAATACGATTCTAAATATCGGCACATTTGTGACATTTCCATATAGGTTGATCCGACAATAGACAGGCACTGTCCAAATTGAGTAGCTGCACTTGCATACATCGTAAAGTCCCCAAACCCAATTGATTTCGTGACAACTTTATATGCCATATAAACATAAACTAAAACCATTTGTAACTGCAAGACAAGCTCGTTATATCCTAAATAACGTCCTAATACAACATATAGCTTCGTAAACACACTTAGCGATGTTTCATTATACTCTGCAATACGATCGATTAACAACTTATCCATTTCATATAAACGAATATCTTTCCCATAGGAAAAATCAGTCGTCACCTTCGCATAATATCCAAACTTTCGATTGACAGGAATAAGGAGTTGATAAAAATCATACATCACCTTTTGAGTCTTTTTATTAATGAGTGTTGTAATAACAGCCATGACAAATAAAAAGATAATAAGCAAAGGATTAAGTGTTGTTAAAATAGCAATGAGTCCAATCATCGTAATCACTTGTGAAACTAACGTCATTGCTTGCTCAATAACGCTTTGAAAAACACCTTGATTATGAACTGGAAATAACGCACGTTCTTTTAAATCTAAAATCTCTGGATCTTCAACCATCTCAAAATCTAATGACATGACTTTCTCGCCAATCATTAAATCAAATCCATTCATTAAATCATTATCCTTTATGGCCACCCAAGTCTTTAAAATATTTTGTAATACATTCAAAATAAAATTCGCACTCATAGCAATCCCTACTAAGCCAATAAAATAAGGAATACGCTGAGCCCCTGTTAGTTCATCAATCACTAACTTCAACATCATCATGTTAATCAAAGGCTGTACGGCTGTTACAAATGCTGAACTAATAACTAGTGGTAAATAAGATTTGCAAAGTCGATGAGCTAACTTATATACATAAAGTACAATCTTTAAATCAGTTATCATCAATCCTAAGCCTTTCATTAAATCGCCACCCCTTCTTCTTGTTCTTGATAATATTGAGATTGAATTCGGAACATTTCAGCATATCGACCGTCTTTAGCTAATAACTCTTCATGTGTTCCATATTCTAAAATTTCACCATTTTCAAAAAAGGCAATGGCATCACAAAAACGAGTACTCGATAAGCGATGAGAAATATAAATCGCTGTTTTATGTCCAATTAAGTCATTGAATGATTCATAAATTTCTGCTTCTGCTAATGGATCAAGTGCTGCCGTCGGTTCATCTAAAATGACGATCTCCCCATTTTTATATAATGCACGCGCAAGAGCCAACTTTTGATTTTGTCCTCCTGATAATTCGATCCCATCATCTTCTAGCCCTTTTAACATCATCGTGTTCATTCCTTTAGGTAGTGATTCAATCTTCTCTAATAACCCTGCTCGTTTCAAACACTGTTTCACTTGCTCTTCATCCAAAACTTGAAGGCTTTTAGCAGCAACATTTTCTGCTACTGTGAAGGCTAATACTTTCACATCTTGGAATACAACTGAAAATAAGTCATAGTAAGCCTTTCTGTCAAACTGTTTAACATTCATTCCATCAAGTAAAATCTCACCATCTGTTGGCTCATATAAACGTGTCATCAACTTCACTAACGTTGTTTTTCCTGCCCCATTGACTCCAACAATGGCTAATCGCTCTCCTGCTTTAATCTTAAAGGAAAGATTTTTAAATATATAGCGATCACTATTTGGGTATTTAAAACTCACATTTTTAAACTCTAAACAATAGGGCTTCATGACTGGGATAGGTGTTGGATTTGACAAAGGTTGTTCTTCTTCTAACAGTAAAAATTCACGAAAATGATTGACATATGCAAATTGTAAACGTAGATGAGCTAAATCGTCCATGACTGTTTTTAATGTGGATGTAAATTGATTCACACTATTAAAATACATCGAGAAATTACCAAGACTTAATCCACGAACTAAAACACAATAAATTAAATAACCGTAAACAAGACCTTCACGTATTAAAACTAAGAGTGTATCCATAAGTAATACCCATAAATAGTGAAACTGTATTTTTTTTGTTAAATTTAATCGCTCATTTCGAATGTCTTGATAGCGGTGAGAAAGCCATGGTGCTAAGTGATAAATTCGTATATCTTTTCCGAACTTAAAATCAGACATTGTGCTATATAAATACATCATTCGACGACTCAAATCAGCTGTTTGATCTTTATGTTTAAATTCATAGGCTTTCGCTTTTGTGGTTAACCCATACGTTAAAATCATATTAAACATGAGATAAAGCAATACCCATGGACTTAAGATGAATAACAAACTAACATAAGCTAGAATTGAAACGATATTTCCTGACATTTCAAATAACTTATTAAAAATCCCTTCAATTCCAATGTAATTACTACTAACTGCCTGCCAAGCATTTTCAAGATCATTTAAAATCTTCGGATCTTCTGTGTATTTAAAATCCATCGTCATCGACTTCACTTGTAGTATATTGATGAATTTAAAGCGAACTAAAATTAAACGAGGTTGATACATATTTTTTAAATAAACACAGAAGAAGTTAACAATCATTCCTGCGACTAAGAAGAATCCTAAAATCAAGGCCATTCGTTCAAGCCTTGCTTCTCCCATTAACTCATCAATTAACCACTTAACTGAAAATAGGCTAATAAACGGACGAACGGCAACCAAAAAGGTATATAAGAAATAAATACCGAATAACGCTTTATCGAGCTGCCAAGCTGTTTTTAGTAAATACAAAAGATGCTTTCCATTCCCCTTGGCTTGCATCGTTTTTTCACTTTGACTTTCCATTATTTCTTCCTCCCTAAATTTAATATTCCACTCAACGACTCACACTTATCTTTCATTAATAACAGATGATTTTCTAATCATCCGACATTAACTTATTTTTAAAGCTTGCTCTTTTTCCCAAATAATTACCCCAAACGATTTCGCTTCTTCTCCCGTTGATGGAATCGTAAGTGACTTTGTATCAATGAGCCAAGCGACGACTCCAAGTAATGGTGATATATTATACTTCTCAAATTGTTTAATTTCCTTTGATAAAAAATTCGGAATGACGTTCTCATATACTTCACTAAATTGTTTTATGTAATGAACAAAGTAATCACTTCCTAATTCTTCAATCATTTGTCTTCTTATTTTCTCAAATGTATGAAACTCATTAGCTGTGAAATAAGGAATTAAAAACTTAACTTGTTCATTTTCTGTTTTTAAGTATCCCTTTTGAATATGTTCCGAAACAATTAACTTATCATATTCTGTCAATTCCTCGTGATTTAAAAGAAGATCTTTCACGCGCATTAATTGATGAATGGTCGTATCGCTAATGTCGGCTAATCGCAGTTGAAATTGAATGGATAGCCACGTCTCATATTGTTTAACAGTTGCCAATTGATGGTCATTAAGTCTAATACCTTTTGTCTGAGAATATTCGCTAAACTTTTTTACTGATTCATTAAATTCAGTTTGTAAATCTAATGAGTCAGAAGGTTCTTTGATTTTCGCAAAAATAAAATGAGCTGATCCATCTTTACGTTTAGGCCATTTTTCTTCTGCTACGGCTCCTACTAAGATCTTTTTCGCCTCACGCTCTAGATCATCACATAATAGACAAATTAACGCCCATCTTAGCTGGTCATCAGAAATATCCTGACCACAAAATAGAATCTCTTTATAATCATTGAGATAGACATTAACTGTTTGTTTAATTTTGTTTGCTAATGAACCAATATTTTCTAGTTGATATTTTGCTTGTATCCATTCTAAACGTTTCGTTTGGATGAAGAAATTTGTTTGATACTTTGTCCCAATCACCTTAATATAATCCATATGAACTAACTTCTCTAATAATCCTTCAATATAAGCAGCTGCTACTCCTAATCGTTTTGAAATTTCGGTTAAGCTTAAAGGTTCCCCATAGCAGACGACTGCAATATTTTGTGTTAATAAATTGTCCTTTAATCCTGCTAGCGTTTCATCATACATGATACCACTAACTACACATTCAAGATATTTAGGCTCATAACTTAAATAATCTTGTTTCTCTTCGATTCCTACTTTCAATTGCTTTCTGACCTCCCCTAGATACCACCTAACAGTACTTGATTTTAAATTTAATGCTTCTGCAATTTCAGTTGATTTTTTATTTTCAAAATAATACATAATAGTCACTTTACGATGAAGTTTTCCAAGATAACTAATTTCTTCTTTAATTTTTTCCATCATTAACTTATCTTCAATCGCCTGACTGATATTTTTGGTATCAGCTAATTCAAAGCTCCCCTCAAGGCTCTTATAGCCCCAATGCTTCTTATTCGAGCGTAAAAATTTTGACCATGTATAACAACAAAGCGTATAAACATAGCTATCCATGCATTCAATAGTCGGATTTTTCTTCAGCGAGCTCATGAGTTGAAACAAAATCTCTTGAGCTAAATCCTCTGCTAAATACGTATCTTTTGTTTTCAAAAAAGCAAAACCCATAATCTTTTTTGAATATTCTTCAATAAACTCATTAGTTATTTCAATCATAGCTAACTCCCTTCTTTCAGCCCCTACATTAATAAAGTACCTAAATTTAAAAAAGTGTTGGAAAAAATGAAGATTTTTTTACAATTTCCTTTATCATCCATTATATTCTAAATAATTGATTTAATTTAAAAAACGATTCTTATCGATTCTTTTATTAAATCAATCATCCAAATCACCTCAATCTTACGATTTATTTTCACATAGTTTTAAAAATAAATCATTGACAATAAACAGTTTTCATCTCTCTTTTTTAGATGATCTGCTAAAATCAGTCTTTAAAAGATAATCTAGTGTTTTAATAAGACAAAGTTCTCAATTTAACGTCTGCTATTCATTCATTTCAGCAAAAATTCTTTTGAATTTTACATCCCATTTTTAGGTAAATATCATCAAAATAGACATATATTGATAGAGAGAGTCTATATTCATCTGAAAAAATGATGATTAAGGGAGATTGATTAGGATGGCTAATGTTAAATTTAACGGGAATACTTTTTATGTTCCTTCAGACAATTTTTTAGTTTCTATTCAAGATCATGCTGAAGTACATTATGATTCTTCACTAGAGTCTGAAACGACATCATCTGTAAATGAAGGACAAGTCTTTTTGGTTTTATCTGAAAGAAATGACATGTATAAAATTAAATTAGGTTGGATTAATAAAGAAGTTTGCGAAATCTTATTAGAAGCTAGTAACGAAGTGACTGACTTGTCAGAACCTTTTATTGTAAAAGTAATTAGTAATATTCCAATCTTTACTGAACCTTCTACTAACTCCCATACGGCAACCATATTACGCGTTGGTGATTTAGAACGAGTCATTGGAGAATCTGAAGATTTCTTTAAATTAGAGCATGGTGGATTTATTGAAAAAAGAGGCTGTCGACGTTACTAATCATTATTGGCTGTTGAGTCCGATATAAAATCGGACTCTTTTTTTATCCTGCTAAGGATAAATCAAATTCGTCC
>JAUMTV010000098.1 GCA_030531025.1 Turicibacter sp. | reverse complement strand
ATATCTATGCAGAGCTCATTTGTAAGGGGCGTATGAAGAGCTCTGATTTAAGTCGTGCATTAGAGGGTCAGATTGAAGTTGGCTCTATTTTGTGTACGGATAGCCACCAAAGTTATATCAAATTTGTTGAGGATTTTGGATTAGAGCATAAGCGTATTGAGAGTGGAAAACGTAGAACAGATGACTTTTACAACATTCAACGTCTCAATTCTTTTCATAGTCGTCTAAAACTTTGGATGGCTCGATTTAAAGGGGTATCTACTAAGTATTTAGTCAATTATCTTTATTGGATGAAATGGTTAGAATATTTTAAAGATGATAAAGAAATTTTAAAAGGAAAAATATGCTGCTTCAAACAGCAGCAACTCAATTAGAATTAAATATTGAAGATTGTAGAATACGAACTGCGCTATATAGATAAGACACATAGAATAATTGATAGAAATTCCAATAAATGCTAATATAATAATATAACTATAGTATAGAGGTGAAATTATGATGAACACTATTATATTGATAATAGCAGTAAGTATTTTAGTTTTACAGTTCCTATTTTCCAAAAAGTATACTCCGAAAAATGGTTTTATGATTGCAATTGTGTTAAATGCACTAACTGTTGTTACATTATGCATCATTCAGATTGTTACTTACGATAACATCAATAATAGTCTGAATGTTGGAACATCGTTAACTCCTATCATTGTATACGGAGTCATTTTAGGAGGAGTAAACTACATTATTTACCGAGTTATAAGAAAAAAATAAAAAAAGAGATAGATTCTCTTTTTTATTTTTGCATATTTTCAACATTTTTATCTAACACAGCGTTTTTTTAAGATACTATATAAGTCCAGATAAGTTTTTTACATCGTAAAAAACCTATAAGCCCTAGCAAAGGAGGATTAGATTATCTTTGATAATCGCTAGGTGACCCAAGCCCTACTAATGGAGGAAACATGCTTCGCATGGTAGGTGACCCACGGCACAACTATCAAACATTTAGTGTGTCGTGATAAATGTAGATTTTATTTCTGTTTATATATAGATGTTGCTTATTATGCTCAGTTTATTGGAAATACTCGTGAGTTACTATATGAAATTACGTTAACAATCTTATCTGAAATCGTAGACTTTTCTCCTTTCTTTCATGTTATTAAAACTGCTCCTAAAAAAGAAGAAAATAATTTACTTCATTGGATTAATCATGACAATCGTTATAGTTGCTTTTATTTTGAGTGGACTTTTTCTAATCTAGCTATTAAAAATAAACATAAAAAGAGGATAATCGAACTCGATTATCCTCTTTGTTTTTTATAATGACCATTTTGTTAATGTCACTTGACCTGTTCCTGCTAATGATAACTTTTTGTCTAATGCTTTGTTATAAATACGTGATGTGAAGACTTCCTCACCGTCATTTAAATAAACTTCTAAGATTGAGTTATCAGAGTAGATGCAAACATTTGAGACTGAGTTGATTTCAACACTACGCTCATCACGTCCATAGCCACTTTCTCCTAAAGCTAGTGTAAAGATTCCTTCGCTCCATGTTAACTTACAATCTTCACGGAATAAAACTTCGAATGACGTTGTATTTTTAAAATCTAAATTTAATTCATAAGTATTATTTTCAAATAATTCAAAGACTTGTTTTTCACCTAATGTGATATCTTCAATTACTGTTTCATCTTTACGCATCTCTTTTAATTCTTCAACAGGTAATTGATAAATTTTTTCACCTTTTAAAACTAATTCACGTGGTAACGTTAAACAGTGTTGCCATCCTTTTTCAATCGTTGGATTAACGTGTTCAACAGCATCTGGAACACCAGCCCATCCATACATAATAATACGCCCATCATGATTTTTAAAGGTTTGTGGGGCATAAAAATCGAACCCACGATCTAATTCATCAAATTCACCTAATGATAAAACTTGTTTTGATTCATCAAATGATCCAACAGCATATCCACTTTGATATACATTATGATATTTTAATCCTTTAGCATCCATTCCTTGTGGAGAGAACATGAAGATATCTTTTCCTTCTAATTTGAATGTATCAGGACACTCCCACATGTATCCCATATCATCTAATCCACCAGCTGGGACACTTAATAATTCCCAATCTGTTAAGTTTGTTGATTTATAAAGTAACACATAGCCTTTATCATCAATTGAACGTGCGCCTAAAACCATGTAGAAGACACCATCCTCTTCCCATACTTTTGGATCACGAACATGTAATCCCATATTTTTAGGATAATCTTCATTTGTTAATAAGACTTGTTTTTCAGAGAAATTAAATCCATCTGTCGATTTAACCATAATTACATTTTGTTCACGTCCTGTTAAAATGTAATCATGATCTCCTTTGTGTTTAACATTTCCAGTATAGAATAAATACATCTCATCATTATGAATTAAAGCTGATCCTGAATAAACACCATCTAAATCAGCAGCGATATCAGGGAATAATGCTACTTCGTGCTCTGTCCAGTTCACCATATCTGGTGATGTATAATGTCCCCAGAACTTTAATCCACCTTTAGCATCTAATGGTGAATATTGATAAAACACATGATATAACCCTTTAAAGTAACATAATCCATTTGGATCATTAATCCAACCAATAGGTGCCATGATATGAAATTTATTACGCCACTCATCCCCATTAACTATCGGTAACTGCTTCGCTTTTTCTGCAGCAATTTGATCAATAAACTGTTGTTTTGTCATCATCCTCATATCCTCCTAAAAATTATCGATTCATCATTTCGATAACTGTTTCTTTTGTAGGTAATGCTGCAATAGCACCTTTTTTAGAAACTGTTAATGCCGCCGTTGCTGCACTAAATGTCATGATTTCAGTAACTTTTACTTCATCTAATTGAACTAACTCTTCTAACGTATTAACAGTTTGAGCAACTTGATATAAGAACGATCCGATATATGAATCTCCTGCTCCTGTTGTATCTTCAGCTTTTACTGTAAATGATGGAACTGTAATTGTACGTTCTTTTGTAATGAAGTCTGATCCATTTGTCCCTTTTGTATAAATAACAACTTCTACATTTCCAACAAATAATGATTTTAATGCTTCTTGCTCATCTTTAATTCCAGTAATGAATTCTAATTCTTCATCACTAATTTTAACAATATTTGATAAAGGTAAGAATTCTAAAATGGCTTGACGGCAAGCTTCTGGTGATTCCCATAATGGTAAACGAACGTTAGGGTCAAAGCTGATGATTCCGTTATATTTTGTTGCATACTCAATTGCTTTTTTATGAGCTTGTTTAATCGGTGCATCAATTAAGCTAACAGAACAGAAGTGTAAGATTGATCCATTTTCAAAATCTTCTTCATGAATTTCATCTTCACTTAATAACATATCGGCACTTGGATTGCGATAGAATGAGAAATCACGTTCTCCATCTTCTTTTAAAGAAACGAATGCCAATGCTGTATTAGCTTGATTTGTACGCCCTACACGTGAAACATCGACACCTAATGGCTTAACTTCTTCTAAGATAGAATCTCCGAATCCATCTACACCTAATTTTGTTAACATTTGTGCTTTTCCACCTAATTTAGCAACTGCTGCTGCAACGTTTAATGGTGCTCCACCTGGCACACGTAAAAATCCTTCGACGTCTTTTAGCGCTACTCCTTTTTGTTGTGGAATGAAATCGATTAATGCTTCTCCAATTGAAATAACTTTTTTCATGATACCGTTCTCCTTTTTCCTATAATACACAAAAATGAATAACGGAGAGATTCTCCATTATCCATTTTGTGGTTTTTTATTTATTTAATTAGTCTTCTTTAACTCCAAGAATCCATGTTGCAACGAATGCTCCTACAACCGCGATTGCCATAGCGATTAAGTAGTTCATAGTTGTTCCTGTTTTAGCGATTGCTAAAGCTGGAAGTCCTGTTACACCAACTGCTGTAAATACAACTTTAGAGAATACGATGTATGCTCCACCTAAAGCTCCACCAATTGCAGCCCCAATAAATGGACGACCATACTTCATGTTTACACCAAAGATTGCTGCTTCAGTTACACCGAATAAACAACTAATTGCCGATGGTAAAGCAATTGCTTTTGTTTTTGTATTTTTAGTTAAGAAATAAACAGCGAAAGCTGCACCACCTTGTGCTACGTTTGCCATTGCCCAAATTGGTAATAATGGGTTGAATCCAGTATTTCCAATTAACTCTAACTCAACTGCATGGAAGCTGTGGTGAATTCCTGTGATTACGATTGATGAATATGATCCACCTAATAATAATCCGGCAAAGATTCCGAAGTTATTTAATGCATATGTAAAGAATGTTGAAATTGCTGAACCTACTGTATTCGCGATTGGTCCAATGACAACTAATGCTAAGAATCCAGTTAATAACACAGTAATTAATGGTGTTAATAAAATATCTAACATTTTTGGCACGATTTTACGCGTATATTTTTCAATGTAAGACATTACAAAGATAACAATTAAGATCGGTAAGACAGTTCCTTGATATCCAAGTAAAGGCATATCAATAATTCCTAATACGTTAACTGTTTCATATCCTGTTCCTGATGTCCAAGCATTTTGTAAGGCAGGGTGAATCATGATTCCCCCGATTGTTGCTGCTAAGTATGGGTTACATTTGAATTGTTTTGCTGCAGAAATAGCGATTAAAATTGGTAAGAAGTTAAATGCTGCAGATGAGAACATATCTAATAACATGAACCACCATTCTTCTTTTAAGTGACCTAAACCAACTTTATCAACGACTCCTAAAATTCCCATTAATAAACCTGCAGCTACGATTGCAGGAATAATTGGAACGAAGATGTTTGATAACATACGGCAGAAACGTTGGAATGGATTTAATTTATCCATTGCAGCATCTTTTACATCTGCTGTACTCATTTCTTGAATTCCAGCTTGTGCAGCTAATTCAGCGTATACGCGATTAACTGTTCCTTGTCCAATAATAATTTGGAATTGTCCCGCTGTTGAGAACACACCTTTAACAATATCCATTTTTTCAATTTCAGCTTTATTTACTTTTGACTCATCGTTTAAAACTAAACGTAAGCGTGTGGCACAGTGTGCAGCGCTAGCTACATTATCTTTTCCACCAATTGCTTCAAGAATAATCTTAGCTACTTCAGCATAATTCGTATTTGCCATAAGATTTACTCCTCCTATTTTCCATTTCAACTCTCTATTATATTGATACTTTCGGGATGTCAATATAATTTCGTCGTGTCATATGAATGATTCTTTAATTTTATGTTGTTATTATTCCCTATGCTTCCCCTACTTTAATTACAAACTATTTAAACCCTTATGCGAGAACGTTCCCACAATGCATAAAAAAATAAATGAGCGCTTTCTTTTGGGTTAAAATAAAATTTCTAATTTAATAGCTGCTGCGATGCAATTTTAAGGGAACGTTCCCACTTGGCATAAAAAATAATAACCTTCATTACGAAGATTATTATACACTATCGCGTTCCATAAGTCTATAGTTAAAAATAAAATTGCTTTCACAATTTTTAGAACTTACCTTTCCAGATTTTATAAGCTCTGTTAATAGCTTGGCACTTTTAGCACCCATCGTTTGAAAATAATAATGAATAGTTGTTAATGACGGTGTCATATAAGCTGAAATTTTAATATCACCTAATCCCATCACCGCAACATCTTGAGGGATCTGATAGCCATTTTCCTTTAAATATTCCATGCATCCAATCGCTAAGTTATCAGTAACCGCAAAAATCGCTGTTGGTGGTTCAGGTAAAGACATTAACTTTTCTGTTAAATAAAAGGCACTTTCATGACTAAAGTCACCAATTTGAATGTAGTTCTCCTTGATATTAATATCTTGATCTTTTAAAGCATCTAAATAACCATTTTTACGATCAATCCCTACTGCAACGTCATATTCACCTACTCCAATAAATCCAATGGACTGATGTCCTTTATTGATTAAATAATGAATCGCATCTTTAGCTGCATGATAATCATCATGAATAATACATGGATAATCTTTCACCTTTTGGGCGATCACAACAATTGGAATGCGTAATTGGTCAAATAATTCATAATGTTTAGGTGTCACTTCTGTTGCCATAAAGATAATTCCATCGACTTGATTTTTAAAAACTTTTAAATAGTCCATTTCTTTTTCAATAGATAAGTTAGTATTACCAATTAACACCTCATATCCAATCTGACTTAACTCATTTGTAATACCTTCAATGACACGCGCAGCCGTTTCTGTACTAATTTTAGGAACAATGACTCCAATTAAATTAGTTTTTTGTGAACGCATCGCCTGAGCTTGACGTTTCGGTACAAAACCAGTTTGTTCAATGACTTCTTTTATTTTCTCACTTGCTTCTTCACTAACATATCCGTTATTTAAGTATCTAGAGACGGTTGATTTAGAGACTCCTGCTAGCTTTGCAATTTCAATTATATTCATTCGACCACCCTCTTGTTATCAGTTTATCATAACGACTTTATTCACGCAATCTCTCAAAAATAGGCACCCTCCTTTAACTGATACATATGATATTTTGTAAACTTTTTATCTCAAGTAAGGAGGAGATAATATGTCTAATTTAACACCTTATGGAGGAAATAATCATTCAGTATCACCTTTTAATTTTTTTGATGTTTTTAACCATATGGAAACAATGATGTTAAACACATTTCAATCTGTCTTTACACCAATGAATAATACAACCTTTAATGATCAAGGAGCAGAATATGTTTTCACGTTGACACTTCCAAATTTAAAACGTGAAAATATTCAGTTATCCGTTGAAAATCAAAGTTTAATTCTAACAGTAAAACAAGTTGTTCAAGCAAATGAAGAAACAGGACAAGCTTACCAAAGTAGTTCTTTTTCACAAAGCTTTAGTCTATACGACGTTGATGCCGATAAAATTACAGCCAACTTGAATAATGATACGCTTACCATTATTCTTCCAAAAAAAGAGTCAATGGTCATCAATCGTCGATTAATTAATATTTTATAAAAATACTAAAGGTGAGCAAAAATGCTCACCTTTTCATTAGTCTTGATTATATAATCCAGTTGATAAATAGCGTTCACCTGTATCTGGACAGATGACAACAATTCGTTTCCCCACATTTTCTTCACGTTTAGCCAACTCAGTTGCAGCATAGACCGCTGCCCCAGAAGAAATCCCTACTAACAAACCTTCCGTATGAGCCAATTGACGTGAAGTTTGAAAGGCATCTTCATTTGATACAGTGATGATTTCATCAATAATACCACGATTTAAAACATTAGGAACAAATCCAGCGCCAATTCCTTGAATTTTATGCGGTCCCGCTACTCCTTTTGACAAAACGGGTGAAGTTGTTGGTTCAACTGCAACTACTTTCACATTAGGATTATATTCCTTTAATACTTCTCCTACCCCTGAGATTGTTCCACCTGTCCCAATCCCTGCAACAAAAATATCAATGTTTCCATCCGTGTCATCCCAAATTTCAACAGCTGTTGTCATCCGATGAATCGCGGGATTAGCTGGATTATCAAATTGCTGAAGCATAATGGCCCCAGGAATTTCTTGACAAAGTTCCTCAGCTTTAGCAATGGCACCTTTCATTCCTTTAGCACCTTCTGTTAAAACAAGGTTCGCTCCTAAAGCCTGTAATAATTTTCGACGCTCGATACTCATGGTTTCTGGCATCACTAACGTTAATCGATAACCCTTAGCCGCTGCAACAAAGGCTAAACCAATCCCCGTATTCCCACTCGTCGGTTCTATAATTATCGATTCTTTTGTTAACAATCCCTCACTTTCAGCAGCTTTAATCATTGCACAAGCAATTCGATCTTTCACACTTCCCGCTGGATTAAAATACTCCAGCTTAGCAATAACCTCTGCCTTCACTCCCACTTCCTGACCATATTTTTTTAAACGTAACAATGGTGTATTCCCAACTAATTCAACTAGACTATCCACAATATAACTCATCTGTTTCCCTCCTTTTATATTAAGCATTATATTTATTAGCACGCTTCAAATATTCTTCCATTCATTAAAAATTTAGACATTAATGTATATTTTTGCTTTCTTATGGAACTCTTAATAGAAAAGTATATAAAAAGAGTGGATTCTTTAACCACTCTCTCAATTCATTTCAGACAAATGAGCTGCTTTTATTTTTTGAAATTCATCCTTAATCATTTTCAAACAACCTTCATCAGTTAATAAGCGAACCGCAATCCGTGCTAAAATAGTTGCTCCGTCCACAATAGCTTGATCCCCTTGTTCAGATTTTGCTGCTTCTTTAAACTCTTCCGTATGAATCGTAATAGGTTCATCACAAATTTTAATCGTTGGATGAATCGTAGGAACGACTTGACTAACATTTCCCGCATCAGTTGAGCCAATACTTTTACAATTTTTTGTTTTTACCTCTAATCCCAGACGATTAGCCTCTTCAACGTAAAGTAACTCGAAACTTGGAACAATGAACATTTCTTTCACACGGTTAAACGAGTCATCATACTTAAATTGACAACCTGTTGCTAAGGCTGCTCCTTTTCCGATATTAATAACTTTTTCTTTATAAATATCACAAGTACTAGATTTTGCTGCTCGAACGTAAAAACTTGCTTTCGTATACGATGGAATAATATTTGGAGCTTCTCCACCTTGAGTAATAATTCCATGAATTAAAACATCCGATGGAGTTTGTTGTCTTAATGCATTAATTCCACTATAAAACAAAATCATCGCATCTAAAGCATTAATCCCTTTTTCAGGGGCCGATGCTGCATGTGAAGGACGGCCAAAGAACTCAAATTCAATCGGGATTATGGCAAGTGTTGGTTGTGTTGGTGCCGTTGTATGAAAAGGATGAATCATCATACAAACATCAACTTCATCAAATAAGTTTTGTTGAACATAACTTTCTTTTGCATTTCCATGAATACCACCTTCTTCAGCTGGTGTTCCGTACACAACTAAACGGCCACCTAACTCTTCTAATACTGAAGCAATAGCTAATGAAGCTGCGATACTCGTCATTGAAATAATGTTATGCCCACAAGCATGTCCTAATCCTCTTAATGCATCATATTCCACTAAAATTCCAATGGATGGACCTTCTTTACTGGATTCTTTTCTTGCAATAAATCCCGTTGGATGAGTAGCAATATCAATCTGAACATCAAATCCTTCTTGTTTTAGTAAATCAGTTAAAAGCTGACATGCAAATTGTTCTTCATTCCCAATTTCAGGTTTATCATGAATTTGATGACTCATTTTCAAATAGATATCTGCATTTTCCTTTATATAATTAGCAACCTGATCTAAATAATTTTCTAATTGATTCATGAGTGAGATCCCCTTTTCTTAATAAATACATTCATACATTCTAGCTGTTAATACCTTATGTTAGTCTACTCACTTCGTAACGGTTATAAACCTAGTAAATAATGAGTATTAAAAGTTCTATAAACTTCTAATTCATTGTATTTTGACATGAATCAGATTCAAATTCTTAAGTCCTCCTTATAGAATCTTAAAGAAATCTTAAGATTTCTTTACCGAAAATCTAAAGATTTAACCTCTATAATAAAAGTATAGTTATTATGGAGGTTATGAAATGAAAGTTTTAATTTTAACGGGAAAGTTTGGAATGGGGCATTATTCTGCTTCTTACTCAATTGAAGAACAACTAAAAACAACAATTCAACATTCAGATATTACAATTGTCGATATCTTTGACTATTCACTTCCTCATATCTCTAAACACATTTACCAAAGCTTTAATTTCCTTATTAATAGAGCATCAATATGCTATAATATATTTTATAAGCAAACAGAAAATGGTAATAAATCTTCAAAGCCTATTTTTGCTGATTACTTCTTTAAATCTATTGAACAACTTCTTTTAATTACTAAACCAACAGTTATTATCTCAACAATTCCCTATTGTTCTCAACTCATTTCATATTATAAGAAAAAATCAGATTGCGACATTCCTTTAATTACGTGTATCACAGATATCAGTAGTCATTCCGAATGGATTAATGAACAAACTGACTACTACTTAGTCGGAAGCCCTTCTGTACAAGCTGAATTAATCGAAAAAGGAATTCCAATTAATAAAATCCATGTGATGGGAATACCAGTTCAATTAGCTTTTAAAGAAAAACCTATCACCCCTCATCCCCCTAAAAAGAATAAACATTTGTTAATTATGGGAGGAGGTTTAGGATTACTGCCCAAATCGAAAAAATTTTATCAAGAACTCAATAACTTAAAAAATATTAAGACAACTGTTATTACGGGTGGAAATAAAAGATTATATCATCAACTTCATCAAAAATACGACAACATTGAAGTGATTGGTTTCACCGATCAGGTTTATAACTATATGCAACAAGCTGATTTAATTATTTCTAAACCCGGAGGAATTACTGTTTTTGAAGCTATTCACTCTGAGTTACCCATGTTAATCATTGAACCTTTTTTACAACAAGAAATGAAAAATGCTAACTTTATTCATCACCATCATTTAGGCTGTATTATTCCTAAACAACAAATTGTCGATATTAACTATCTTTCTCAAGTTCTAAATGATGAAACAAATCTTTATGAAATGAGAAAAAATATGAAATCTTTAAAAAAACAACTCGATGACAATGCACTCGAAAACATTATTCTTTCTTATCAAGATTGTCAATTAGGAGCTTAGACTATGACCATCCCCTTATTACTAGTAATTCCCCCACTTATCATTCACTCGATTATCCCAACTTACTATCATAAGTATTTTAACTCAAATACCATCAAACAAACGAACGGAAACGGAATGCTTCTCACGTTTGATGATGGACCAGATATTGCTTACACGGAACAACTACTTGATTTATTAAAAAAACATGAAGTCAAAGCTGTCTTCTTTGTAGTGACTAAAAATGTTAAGAAATATCCCCATTTAATTAAGAGAATAATCGAAGAAGGACATGAAATCGGATTACATTCTCTCGAACATAAAAATGCCTGGTTATACAGTTACTTTTATACTAAAAAAGCTTTTAAACAAAGCTTAGAAATTATAAAACTTTTAAATATTCCTTGTCACTATTATCGTCCACCATGGGGACATACTAATCTATTTACTTCTTACCTTCTTAAAAAGCACCAATTAAAACTTTGCCTTTGGGACGTGATGGTTGATGATTGGAAAAATCAACCCGAATCTACTTTAGCCGATCGTATTGTTCAAAATTGTCATAACCATTCAATTATTTGCCTACATGATGCAAGCCATGATACTTTAGCCGATCAAGAAGCACCTTTAAATACAATACGTGCTTTAGATATATATAAGTCCAGATAAATTTTCTTCATAGAAAATTTAAGCCCTACTAGCGGTA
>JAUMTV010000097.1 GCA_030531025.1 Turicibacter sp. | reverse complement strand
AAACAGAAATAAAATCTACATTTATCACGACACACTAAATGTTTGATCGTTGTGCTGTGGATCACCTACCATTTTCGAAGAAAATGTATCTACCACTACTAGGGAATGGGGCCCACAGCAGTGAGCATGGCGAACAATCCTCCTTTGCTGGGGTATGGTCACCTACCATGCGAAGCATGTTTCCTCCATTAGTAGGGCTTATAAGTTTTTTACGATGTAAAAAACTTATCTGGACTTATATATTTACATCAAGAGAGACTGATTCAATCATGAAATTTCTTAAAAAGGGAGAAGAATTAAATATATGAATATAAGTTTGTAGAAGTTCCATTAAAAAATGGTTTTAAAGCAAAAAAGGAGAAACTTTTGAAGCCTGTAAAGATGTCATTATAGAAGAAGCAAAGAATAGTTGGAGACTAAAACAAATTGTTGTTCCTGCTAATGAAAAAACAGATGTTTACAATCCCTATTGCTATCAAATTATTTTCGAAAAAGAAGTTAAGTATATAAGTCCAGATAAATTTTCTTCATAGAAAATTTTTATCTGGACTATAGTTGGCCTTGAACTTAAAAAGGACTAGAAACTGAGTATGATTCTGAAAATGTAGATTATTTCTCTGTTTTTATATAGATAAATGAAAACGGACCAATAAAGTGGTCCGTTTTCATTTTTCGAGTTTCATCACTAAGTTAGTTGTTTGACGATTTTTTTAGACAACTTAGCGGAAATATTTCTATTCTTCTCATAGAATGATACTCATATAATGCTAATGAACAAACTTTGCCTACGAAGGGAACAAATAGTTTATCAACGATTGGTAATGTATCTAGTACGACATTAGGTTCACTGCTCATCAGTAGTGTTACATGAGGTACCCAGTTATTTGATTGAATCGTATAGTTATATCCGATTTCTCCATAATCATTATCATATCGTTCATGAATGATTTGATGCATGTTAACTAATCCATTAGAAGGTTGTGGTGCGATGAACAGAACTTTTAAAGCAAATAAACCAAGATGATTGAAATTAAGTTCTATTTGATGCAATCTTTTACACTGCTGATCAATCCACTCGCAAAGTTCTGTTTCATCAACATTCATATAAGCACCTAAAGTCAAATGTGGTAAAAAGACAGGAGGTTCATCTAAAGATGACTCGATAACCTGTTTCATGGAATAAAATTTTTTATTTGTTGGCTCATCGAAAAGTGCCATTAAATAATAATATTGTTTCTCCATAGTGACCTCCTCTATCTTTTTAATTTCATTATAAGTCCAGATAAGTTTTTGATAGTCCAAAAAATTTTGCCCTATTAAAAGAGGATACCATTTCGTAGATAGGTGACCATTCCCTAGTAAAGGAGGAAATACACGAGCTCTGCTACATGTGCTAGGGGACCCACTCCAGTATCAAAGAGTTCTGAGAACTGAGATTGATGATAATCGTATGAAAAACATTTCGATTTCTATATAGTTATATGCAAAATAAATGAACTCATCAATAATCTTATGGTCATTGTATGATTAATAACACTAAAGATAGACATAAAATTCTTTACTATCGTCTTAAAAGATGCCATACTGTTAAATAATAACTTTTTTAGGAGTGAGATTGTGAAACGTATTCAAATTAAAGAAACAACACTTGCATTATGTCCAATCGGATTTGGAACAGCTAATGCTGGAGTCGCTTGGGATAAAGAAGATGCCTTTAAAATGCTTGATCAATACGTCAGCCTTGGGGGAAACGTCATTGATACCGCCCGAATTTATAACGACTGGATTCCAGGAGAAATTGGACGTTCAGAACGCGTCATTGGAGATTGGATTGAGTATCGAGGAGGACATGATGATTTAATTATCATGACAAAAGGTGGTCATCCTTCACTAGATAACATGCATCAAAGTAGACTTAGTAAAGAAGAGATGCGTTCTGATTTAGAAAAAAGCTTAGCTGCTCTACGTATTCATTGTATTGATATTTATTTTTATCACCGTGATGATGAAAATTTACCTGTTTCGCAGCTTATTGAAACGATGGAAGATTTCGTTCGCGAAGGAAAAATTAAATATTACGGTTGTTCAAACTGGACAACATCACGTATGAAAGAAGCAATGGCATACTGCCAAGAAAAAGGATATCGTGGATTTGTTGCAAACCAGGCTCTATATAATATTGCCTCAAAGGCAATGAAACCTTATCCAGACGACACGATGGTGATTATGGATGACGAGATGCTAGAATTTCATCAAGAATCAACTGTTTTAGCTATGCCTTATTTTAGTTTATGTAGTGGATTTTTCACTAAATTAGCCGAAGGTTTAGATGTCACAAAAAGCCCCTACTATACAGAAGAAAACTTACAGCTAGCCGAGCAGTTAAATGCATTAACTAAAAAATATAACAGTACTCTAACACAAGTCATTATGGGATTTTTCTTAGTTCAAGAAATACCTTTTTGCGCCTTAGCTGGAGCTAGTCGCGAAGCACAATTACTTGATTTTATGGAAACATTAAAGATCCCCTTTGATTCAAATGACTTTAACTAAATAATAAAGGGGGGAGTAAATGAATACTTATTACATTAAGCAGAAAGTCTTTAGCTTAAAGGATCGCTACTTTGTTTATGATAAAGATGAACAGCCTGTCTATGAAGTAAACGGAAAATTTTTCTCAGTTGGTGCTGAATTAACGATTAGCGATTTAAATGGGAGCGATCTTTATCGAATTAAGCAACGCGTCTTATCATTTTTAGGAGCTTATGATATTTATGAAAATGAGCATTTATGTGCAAGCATTAAGCGACAAGCTAGTTTCTTTAGACCTAAGCTAACAGTTGAAAGTAATGAGAATAATTATAAAATTGAAGGTGACTTTTGGGACTATAATTTCTCTATTACAAAAGATGGCCATACGATTGGACTCATTGAAAAAGAATGGTTTACCTTTGGGGATAGTTATAAGTTAACCGTCAATGATTCAGAGAGTGATGCCTTATTTATTACACTCGTTATCGCTATCGATCATTGTCTTCATAATAATAAAAATAATAATTAAAAAAGAATAAAATTAATAAAGATGGCTATGATAAAAGTGGCTACATGTTTCAGTTCACTAAGTGAGTTTACTTACTAGCCTTCTTTCTACTTCCTAAATAAAAAATCCACAAGTCCCAAACTTGTGGATTTTTTAGCATAAGGAGTGATAAAGTTTTATTATCTAATCAAATATTAAGGGGGAATTTTTTATGAAAGAAACATCATGTGGGGCTATTATTTATCGGAAAAGAAATGCTGAACTTGAGTTTTTATTAATTAAGTCTAAAGGGCCCTCTGCATTTTGGGGCTTTCCTAAAGGTCATATGGAACCTCATGAAACAGAAATACAAACTGCTTTACGTGAAGTGTTTGAAGAAACCCAATTAACCGTGAACCTTGACCCTAACTTTAAAGTATCTGAAAACTATAGATTACCAAATGGTAATTCTAAAGAAGTTATCTATTTTTTAGGAACTGCCCTTGAAGATGTCGTGAGCATTCAAACAGACGAATTAAGTGATTACGAGTGGCGTTCCTATAAAGCAGCACGCTCACTTCTAACATTTACTGAGAAAAAAGAGATCTTAGATATGGCCTATCAAATTCTTCAAACTAATAAATTGTAAATCTAATGGAAATAATTATAATAAGAAGAGAAATCTACTGATTCAAGAAAGGATGGGATGTAATGTTAACTACTTCTGTCACATTAAATAATGGTGTGAAAATGCCCATTTTCGGTTTTGGAACATTCAAAGTTGAGGATGGGAAGCAAATAATCGATGCTGTTAAATATGCCTTACAAATAGGTTACCGTCATATTGATACAGCTGCTATTTATCAAAATGAAGAAGGTGTCGGACAAGCCATTATCGGTTATGATGCACATAATCATACCGTTTATGAGACAGGTAAATATCGTGATCGCGCTTTGAAAGAATTAGCTGAGTTGGGCATTGAAGTTATCGATACCCTTTCAATTTAAGTGGTATATCTTTTTAATGAAAAAAACTAACTGTTAGGTTTATATTTATTTATTATATTTAAAGGAGGATTATTATGAATCATGAACAAATTTTAGATACTTTAAACTTCCGTCACGCCTGTAAAGAATTTGATCCATCAAAAAAGATCTCAGATCAAGATTTTGAATTAATTTTAAAAGCTGGACAACTAGCTCCTAGCTCAATGGGAATTGAACCATGGAAGTTCCTTGTTATTCAAAATGAAGCTCTACGCGAAGAATTAGCCTCTGTTTCATGGGGAGGAAAAAAACAAATCCCCTCTTGTTCACATCTTGTAATCTTATTAAGTCGTACCCCTCAAGATTTAAAACACGATTCAGCATACATTCATCAATTATTAACTGATGTGAAACAGATGCCTGAAGAGGTAGAACAAAACTTTAAAGGTATTATGAAAATGATTGAGGAAACAAGATTTAATCATGATGAACAGGCTATTTTAAACTACTCATGTCTACAAACTTACTTAGCGTCTATGAACATGATGATGGTAGCTGCCATGCAAAAAATCGATTCTTGTGCAATCGGAGGATTTGATCAACAAGCAGTTGAAAAAATCTAGCTATTAGATAAAGACCATTTTCATTTAACACTTATGCTTGCATTTGGTTATCGAGTAAATGAACCAGCTTCAAAAACTCGACAATCATTAAATGACCTTGTCACTTGGGTTAAATAAAAGGACTGAATAAATTCAGTCCTTTTTTCATGTTCTTTTATAAGTAAATTGACATTAACACAACAATAGCAATATTTAAAATTGGAATGAGATGATCAACAATATAATCCACAACAAAGTATTTTGTCTTTTCATTACCAAAAAGAATTTGTTCTAAACAATAGTTCCCAATTAAATACCCCATCGACAAAATAAATGAAGTTATAGTTAATAAAGGTTTATAATAAATAAATGCTCCAACAAAAGGATGTAAAACAAAGAATAATCCAGTTAAGCGTCTTAAATTATTAATAATGGCAGTTGCATCAACAAGTTCCCCCGCTTCATCGTACATCTGAGTCACTTCTTGAACCATGTCTGTATTAATCTCATTAACAGCCTTTTTAACATGTGTTACATATTTTGAATAAGAGACAAATCGTTTACGCTTAAAAATAGATTGAAAATTTTGAATCATTAAAAAAATAAAACTACATAAAAAAACTGCTTTTAAAATATACATAGGCTTCCCTTTTCCCTCTATATGTCAAATTTCGATAATCTATGTTTATCATAAGAGATTAACTGCCGATAATCAAGTCTTTCACTAGCTTTTTAGTATTATTTCATATAAAGGCCGACTAATTCCATGTCTTCATTATAACTTAATGTAAGTTGTAAAATCCTATTTTCATACTTTACTAAAACGATAACAACAACATATTCCTCTTTTTCAGAAATAATATAATTTGAAATTGAATCGAATGCTCCTAATTGCTCTTGTAGTGGTACCTAGGCTTGTTCAATCACTTCACTGTTTAATTGTGCTTGTAAATCTGATCGAATAATATTAGCTACTTCTTCATAATTGCCTGCATTTAACTGTTCTACTCCCCATTGTGCTGATGACTTTAACGTGTCTTCATCGTAATCATCAATTAATGTCTGATTGGAACAGCCTACAAGTCCTAACACGAAAAAAAAACAAACAAACGATTTTTTTCATCCAATCCCCCTCCCCCTTAAATCCTATGATTAAAAATTCGATATCATTAAAGAAATGTTGTAACTTTTTAGAAGATGAATAACTCTAATAAAAGAAGTCATTTAGGTTTATTTTTATTATCTTATTCTGTCGAATTTATGGTAAACTAGCGCTAGAATCTATTTGGAGGAGATAGAATGAGAAAATTTATTATTGATACAGACACCGCATCTGATGATGTGATTGCGATTATTACAGCTCTTCGTGAGCCGAGCGTTGATGTACTAGCTTTAACGGTAGTTGCTGGTAATGTTGGACTAGATCAATCCATTCAAAATGCGTTAATAGCTATTGATGTCGCTAACACATATCAGCCACCGGTTTATAAAGGGATGAGCAAACCATTATTCCGTGACTTATTCACAGCAGATGATGTTCATGGAGTTGATGGTCTGGGAAATATGTTTTTACCGAAACCCAATATTCCTGTTGAATCAGAGCATGCCATGGATGCTTTAATTCGTTTAATTGAAGAACATCCCTATGAAATTGAATTAGTGACACTTGGCCCTCTAACAAACATTGCAATGGCTGCACTAAAGGCACCTGAGACAATGAATAAGTTAAAATCTATTACCTTAATGGCAGGAACGGGACTTGGTTGCGGAAATACAACTGAAACAGCTGAGTTCAATGTCTACGTAGATGCAGAGGCACTTTCAATTATACTAGATTTAGATGTTCCAAAACTATTTGTTGGTTGGGATGTCATTGAAAAAAGATCATTTATTACTGAAGATGATCTAGACTATTTAAGTCATAGTGATTCGAATACTGCAAAGTTTGCTGTCCGCTGTACTCAATCACTTTATGAGTTCTGCAAGAAACTTGGACTTAATGGGTTTGAGTTAGCTGATCCAACTGCAATGATTTGTGCCATTTGGCCTGAGGTCATGACTCATTGTATTAAAGCTTATGCCACGGTTGAAACTAAAAAAGCTGAAAATTATGGTCAAATCTTTTTAGATCAACAATCAAACACACCAAACTCTGTAACTTGTATTGATCTTGATGGTGACTTATTTAAACAACATTTATTTAAGAGTTTATTAATGTCATAACTACATTTAATGTAACATTAAAATTTCACCTCAAAAAATATACACTTTTTTCTCGTCTAACACTTCATATTTAGAAGTATACTAAGATTAGAATCTTAAAGCAGGATGGAGATAAATGAACCAGCTTGAACTTTTTAAATCTTATATTGTAGGGGACTTTAATAACGAAAAACAAATCGAAAAACAACCGTTAGAAAAGCAGGTTACCCACCCTTATGCTGAGCATGTTAATCGTGTAGTGGATGATAAAATTGAAAACTTACCTGATGATATAAATGGAGTCTTTATTTTAGAAGAAAGTTATTATACAACTCTTAAAGTATTTGATGCAGGGTTAGTGAATGAAACACGTACACGCCAAGCTCCTCATCTTTTCTTCTTACGTTAAATGAAGAAAATAATGTTAAATTAATCTCATATGAGGTTCCTAAAGATTTCCCCCGTCATAAATTTATAAGAGAAAAAAGGACGAGTAATCATCGGGGTCCCTTCACCAATTGAATATCGTCGTATCCCTAAGTAAAAAGAATAAGCAAATGCTTATTCTTTTTTATGATTGATTCTCTCTAAAGCTTCTAAAAGCGTATAAGTACAATAAAAGACCGTAAAAATAATTGCTAAAAAGCAACTAATCATTAACCATGTATTTGTCATATCAGGAACTAAAGCGCCTAGTACAGCATTTAATCCAAAGATAAAAACAACAAATATAATAACAGTGCTAATGATAGATTTCCCTAGTTTTTTATAAACTCTGTTTCCTTCAGCATAAAACTCTTTTTCTTCTGGATTCAAAAAGATAACTCCCCTCTTACTTTTGGAATAAATTTACTTTATTATACCATGAAATGAAAAGTCCCTACACATACATTTGTCTAAATGTAAAAGCGATAGCTCCTTTGCTATCGCTTTTTAAATTTATTTATAAAGCAGAGTATCTAAACGGTCTTGTCATAAATCTGAAAAACTTATAGATGATATACGCTGGAACTCCATATTGAAGTCCGATCACGACAATAAAAAATGAAAGTTTAACAATGAAGACTAAAAACATAAATAAGCTAATAAACAAGCTAATCAAAGCACTCATCATTGAGCCCTCCCATAATGATTTTATATCCTATCTATCATATGCATGAGATAATATTTTAAGCACCTTTTTAATAAAATATTTTAACATAAAAACTAGCTGATTCATCTTATCTCCTGTTAAAATAATACTAGATTCATTCAGACATTAATCGACATTTCAAACCTATGAGGAGGACAAATGAAACGAAATACTTTTAATCAATGGCTAAAAAAACAACCTAAACCCATCAAATATCTCGTTGCTATCTTATTAATCTGTGGATTTGCCTTTTTTGGTGAAGATCTCTATCACCTCTTACCTTCTAACACAGGAATTATCAAAACTGAGGAGGTCACTTTAAAACGTGTTGTGGATGGAGATACAATCATCGTAACTAATAAAAATCAGGAAGATATTCGAGTTCGATTAATTGGGATTGATACCCCTGAAAGTGTTCATCCAGATGCTAACAAAAATACAGTTGAAGGTCAGTTAGCTAGTGATTATACAAAACAGCAATTAAAAAAAGGGCAAACACTCTTTCTCGAATTTGACGAAGAACCTCAAGATAAATATGGCCGAACACTTGCCTATGTTTGGCTTACTAATGAATTCAATCCAACGAATATCGATGATATCGCAAACAAAATGTATAATGCTAAGCTCATTGTAGATGGTTACGCCATTGCTAAGAAATTCCCACCTAATACAAAATATGCAGAAGTATTCGATAAACTTCAAAATAACTAACTTATAATAAAACTCGCTTCAGTAAGCGGGTTTTATTTTTGATATTTTTTCAAAAACTGTTCATTCCATTTATAGTGATGACGAATATAAGGCATCATACTTTTACCTTTTAAATGAGCAATTAACATTGGACTTAAAGTGACTAGGGCATCCCGATATCCAATTTGAATTTTTTCAATAATAGCTGCTTGATTAAAATTCAATGTTCCAGAACCATTAATTAATTCTAACGAAGTGGATGGATAAATTTCAATGATATTTTGCTGTGGATAAAGTTGACGATCAACTTTATCTGAATAGTTTAAATGCACTACGATAATTAAATCACAGTCATGCTGCATTAATGGATAAAACGGTACATTATCCGCATTTGGTGTTGTATATAATGGGTTATTAATTCCACCATCTGCATATTGCTTTCCTTTAAAAGAAACAGGTGGAAAAATATAAGGGACCGCACAAGACCCAACCGTAATATCAATGATCTCTTCTTCTGAGTAATCATTTAATCTAAAGTACTGAGGATATCCATCTGTTACATTATAAGCACAGCTATAGACGTTAATATCGGTCTCATGAAGAACGGCAACATCAACGAACTCTTGAATATAATCCCGAATCCCTTTTTGAGAAATAAATCCTAAGGCACTCCAATCTATATTATCAATACTTGGCTGCCCTTTGTGCATCGTAAATTTCTTAATGATTTCGCCGATCTCACTAATTTTGATTCCTTCTCCCTTCGTTATAATTTTAGAATAAGATAGTGATTTCCAGCTTTTATCGATTAAATCACGATCTTTCATGCATAGACAAAGGGCATTAAGTGTCCCAATGGAAACACCTGATACAACATTAATGTTATCTATTAAGTCTAAATCCCATAACGCACGAATGACACCTGCCTGATAAGCACCTTTAGCACCACCACCAGCTAAAACTAACCCCACATTAAAATTAAAAAGCTGCCGTCCTCTAAAAATCATGATATCCACCTCACCCTTTCTCTTACTATAGTGTATGTAAATATTTCAAACTAATAAATAAAATTAACTAAAAAAGCCTAGTTTATATGACTAGGCATCTCTTTAAAATGATTACTTCATTCTTTTTGATTTATAATAAGCGACCTTAATAATGGCACAGGTAATGAATAATAAAATAATAATCATGACACTTAAAATCATGAATAACTCTTCAGGTAAAGCTAAAATGACAGGATCTGTTCGATAGTCAAAAATCCAGTAGTCATTTCTAAAAAATAGCTTATGAAACATCGTAAATATTTTTGAAAAATTAAACGTAATCATACAAATTAGCAAGCCAAAAACAATGAACACTAGATTGGCTCCTTTGTTAAAGATGGATAAGATACGTTTATCTTTATCGTGATGTTTAATAACAACATAGATTATCATCGCAACAACAAATAATAAAACAATCGTATAAAGCCCCATAAAGATATTTTTTACATCTGAAAAATGAATCACGCCAGTTTCACTCATTGGGAAATCAGGTAATTCTAAAGCATCTCCTCCTGGTCTTTGTAAATAAGAAATTATTGTTTTATAGTTTAACATAAGCTTTTCTTCAGATAATCCAGTGATAAAAGTTAAACCATACTTATTAATAACGTAGTTATAAACTGGTGTACAATTTAACACAATCAAAACAATCGTTGAAATAAGGGTAAGAAAAAACCAAATTGCGCCTATTCCTTCAATCATAAATTGTTTGACTCTTTTTTTCTTTAACATTTTTTGATGTCTCCCTTTTTTAATAATAAAATTCCAACACATAGTAGCAGTGGAAAAATAATCGCTACTAATAAACCTGCTTTTAAACCAATCTGTTCTGCTGATAAACTAATCATATACTGATCTATTCCATTCATTGTTTGAACAATATCAGAAATAACCCCCGCTATCCAAGGACCAATAGAAGCTCCAACATCTCCTGCAATAGCAAGTAATCCAAACATCATTACTCCACCTTGTGGATAATATTTTGCACTCATACTAAATGTTCCAGGCCACATTAAACTAATTAACAATCCACAGACAGCACATCCAAGTAATGATAAAAATGGATTGAATGCTAATGCCGTGACTAAATAACAAATGACGCATAACAGCCCGCTATAAAGAAGGGCACATTCAATTTGAACCTTATTACCTAAAATTCCATAGATTGTTCGTCCAACTCCCATCAAAATCGCAAATAAACAAGGGCCTAACAAATCACCGACCACTTTTGAAACCCCTAATCCTTTTTCAGTAAATAAAGAGGCCCATTGAGACATCGTTAACTCTATAGAAACAGATATGTATTTCATATTTTTATAACAGACTTGGTTGAGGAGCTACTTTAATACTCAGGCAGACTATCAAACATTTAGTGTGTCGTGATAAATGTAGATTTTATTTCTGTTTATATATAGCCTGTGTAATAAACCCGATATAACATGCTAGTACCGTCTTCCTGTAACTATTCTCCATTTTAATCCTCCTCCCTCCTATTATAAAATCTTATGCAAAAGATGACAATGATTGGTAGGAAAATATAACCTATTTCTTATCATACATTAATTATAGAAACATAGGCTGATTTTTTTATCATTATAAATTGAATTTCTATCTATATAGAAACAGAAAAGTATTTTACAATTTTATAACAGGCCTGGGTGTAAAGCCGCTTTAATACTAAGACAGACTATAGTCCAGCTAAAAGTTTTCCGATATGAAAAACTTATCTGGACTTATATATATATAAACAGATAAGTATTCTACATCTAAGGTGGCAAACAAAAATACTGA